>CAIXTV010000233.1 GCA_903922465.1 uncultured bacterium | reverse complement strand
CCATTCGAAGTTAGAGTAAGACTCTGATTGGTATCCCCAACCATTATTCCGTTCTGACTATACCATTGATTGCCAAATGGAGCATTTGAAGTTAGCACACTATTGTTTTGAGTTATAACAGGAGTAGTAGGAATAGGATTTACTATTAAGTGAGTAATAACGATACTATCGCAACCCGATGCAGTTGTTAATGAATCAGTATAATATCCTGTTGTTGAATACACATGTGCGCCTACCGCAAAAGTTTGCCCCTGACAAAGTACAGGATTTAAGTTGGTTTGTTGTTTTGGAAGCACAGTAAGATGGGTGATAATAGTACTATCACAACCATAAGAAGTTTGCAAAGTGTCATAATAGGTGCCAGTAGCAGAATAATAATGTGTGCCAACTAAAATTGCATCTTCTCCGCAAATTATTGGATTTAAAGTGATTTGGCTCGATGGATGTACAATTAAGTTTGTTGTTATAATACTATCGCAACCTATTGTAGATGAAAGTGTATCATAGTATGTACCATTTGTTGTATAATTATGCAGACCAACTGCAATAGAGCCTCCCTGGCAAAATGAAGGATTAAGATTGTTTTCAATAGATGGTAATAAACTTATAAGAACACTATCTGAACCAATGCATCCATTACCAATGGAACTGGTGACTCTATAAGTCCCACTTGCAGCATTAGTAACTGGAAAAAGAGTTGGGTTTTGTATTGAATCTATAAATCCATTGGGTCCTGTCCAATGATAAGTATTTGCACCAGCAGCAGATGAATATAATTGAAGACTGTGACCGGAACAAATGGGGCTATTACTACTAGCAATAGGATGTGTTGAAGAAGTAACCGTTACGGTACTTGTTAAAGTATTATAACAAGGAGTATTACCTTGTGTTGCAATCATACAGGAATAAGATGTTGTTGCTAAAGGACTAACAGTTATAGAAGAAGTTGTATCACCACCTGGTGACCATGAATAACTAAGCGCTCCCACTGGAGCAGCTAGAGTTACTGCTTGCCCTTGGCAAATTGTCCCGGGCGAAATAATTTCATAAGGTGAGCAAGAGCAATCTATATATGCATATCCAAAATGTGCCTGAGGTACACAATCTGAAGCCGTAAATCTTATTGTAACAGTTTGCCCTAAATAGTCAGTTAAGTTGATACTTATTGGAGTCCAAAATTTATAATAAGTGTAGCTACTTATAGGAGATTGTATAAAAGAAGAATTTGGTAAAGCAACTGAATATATTCCACAAGTAATTGGATTTTCATTAGGATCAAATAAATCAATCTGGAAAAATGGTTGTTCATTATAGGCATGCCCACCATTTTGTAGAACTACAGCATAATTATAAGTAAAATTTGTATTTTCAGGTGTAACAAGAAAAGTTTGTTCAATAGAGGCTGCATTATAAGTCATTGCAGTTGATATATCACCAATGCGAAGCGATTTTGTTCCACTAAAAACTACAGAAAATCCTCCATAGGGATCATTTCCACCTGTCATAATGTTAAAATTCTGATCCCAAGTGGTGTTATAGGCCCATGGTATATAGGTTGGGGTAGATGCTGTTGGTAATCCATCAACTGGATTCCCTAAAGTCCCATACCATCCATTAAATCCATTTTCAAAACCTAAATTTGTACAAGGTGCTTGTATAGGAGGAATAACAGGTTCGTATACACATAAATTAAAATATCCAAAGTTTGAATTAAGATTTCTCCAAAATCGGATATAAATTGTTGTTCCAGGTGTCAAACCAGATTGATTAATTTCAGGCATCCCAATTGTTGAATTACATGAAATTAAAGTTAATAAATTTGGATTCCCTGAATATATTGCCATTCCAGCATTTCCAATTCCTTGGTTTTGTGAAATGAATACTAAATGCCCAGAAACAGGGACTATCACTTTAAACCAAACATCGCCTCCCATATAATTTCCACAATTGGGATTTGGTACATTTGATGAGGCTGTTGCTCCTATATTGGCAAATGTGAAAAATGAGCATATGGTGTCAGTAACAATAGGAATAGCCCCTGAGCATTCATCATTTATAGGTGGTATAACCGGATCATAAATACATAAACCGAAAGTGCCTCCTGAACTATTTAATTTTTCCCAAAAACGAATATAAATATTAGTTCCTGGAGTCAACCCTGCTCTATAAATAAAGGGCATATTCCCATTATTACTACTATTATCATCACAAGTAATTAAGCTTAACGAACTACAATTTCCAGAATATATTGCCATCCCACCATCGGTAATTGTACCTATTTGCGAATCGAAAATTAATCGACCAGAAGGAGGAACCACCACACTAAACCACACATCTCCACCTATGTAACCTGGGCATCCAGGTATAGGAATACCTACTGATGCAGTGGCCCCAATACTTGAATAAAATACATAATTGCATGTTGTGTCAGCAATAATCTGAATGGCACTTGAGCATTCATCGTTTATTGGAGTTGGTGGAGATGCTACATTCCCAAAACAAGAAACGTACATTAGAAAACTAATCAAAAGAAAAGAAAAGCCAGCTTTGAAAAAGAAATTATTATAAGCATTCATATATTTGTTTTTAAATGCAATTTAAAACGATAAGTCACTTAATAGCCAATGCTTGGCTGACTGTAAAATTACATATTTATTTCCGATTAATCATTATTCATACTAATAAAGAAAGATAAATGTATAAATTTGCATTGAAAACGGTCAACCTTATTTAGGCATGGACAACTGTCAACTGTCAACTGTCCATTGTCCATTGTCAACTGTCAACTGTCCATTGTCAACCGTCCATTGTCAACTGTCCATTGTCAAACGCTTTCCACTTCCATCAAAAACTGTAAAGCCGTTGTTTTCCCAGCCAAAATCACAAATTCAAACTCTATGGTTTTCATATCGTCCAACATCAGTTTTCCCTGATAAGTCCCAGGGGCAAGCATATCGATATAAATTTCGCCATCCTCATCAGTAGTTTCCGAAATACTTAAGGATACTACCGCGAAATTAGCCCCGAAAACAGGCTCCATGCTACTCTTATAGAGTACCATCAACTCCAATATCCCTGTGATGGTTTCGGGGTCAACATCCTTAGATTTACGTTTCAAGTGATGATGCCTCACCCTGCGGGCAGCCGTATAAGCCAAAAATAAACTCATATTCGACAATTGATAAATTTCCATAAAAGTATCAAACTCTTCATCAAAAAATTTAATAACTTTTTTCTCATGAGTTTCATACTCAATATTATCATTAGCATGTTGTTTAATAACATTTTGTGGCAATTTGGTCACTGCCTCCAGCTGATTAACCAAAGCAGTCAACTCGTCGGTTAAATTCGCATCTATTTTATAACCTACAAGACCCGCAGCATTCCCAGAAATCAAATTTAAAATACTACTACAGCTTGTATGCAAAGCCAAGTAAGGCTTTTTAAACAATTTCGAGTAGGTATAAGCAGTTTTCAGACCTTTTAATTCCGAAATGCTATTCTTAACCCCGTAAGAACTCATCGTTTTAGCAACAATACTAAATTTTCGCGAAGCAACAATTTTAATGTCCACCCCGGCAACAGTAAAAGGCTTCGACGAAGATTCAAGTTTTAATCGATATGACTTTGTTATGATGTTCAGTGCTTTAGCTCTGTTAAACGCATCAAATGCGGCTGGCGTATCGGTTATTTCATCATGGAATAAAATGTTTTCAGCTATATCATCTACTCTGTTTTGACTTTCTCCTAAAAAAATACTTTTGTCTTTCATAATGCTCTTTTTTTAAATTATTTATATGGTTTGTTTTAATTATATTTTTGTTTTTGTTTTTTTTTTGAATTTTATAAGGGTTTTATTTACTTTGTTTTAGTCTCAGTTTTTTTTTATTATTAGGTATTTTCAATTGACAATTCCCATAAAGTATTACATTTTTCAGACCATGCATGACCCCCGAAAATGTTGCAATTGAAATTTATTTTCGTGCAATAGACTTTTCTGCTAAAGCAATTGAAATTTCTTGTAATGCATTTGATATTTTGTCTCAGGAAATTGACTTTATGTCTCAGGAAATTGAAACATTCTCTCACGCAATTGACACATCTTTTAACGCAACTGATATTTCGGCTCAAGAAATTAACATTTTTCGTAAAAACTATAACCCAAACTGAACGCAACTGCTTTTTCATCTCAGTCATAAAACATTTCCACAAAGTCATGAGAATCTTCGACTCAGGAAATAGATATTTCGACTCAGGAAATAGACATTTCGACTCAGGAAATTGAAGCATTTTCACTCGCATTACACAACACAAATGCCCCGTAAAACTGTTTTCAATAGCCCTTATGCTTTCGCTTATACTCCTAAATCTATTTCTTAGCATATTCTTATATGTTAATTGAACGATAATGTTATTTCATATCCTTCTTTAAAAATCCCGGCAAAGAAGTAGTCGCCCTGCCGGGATTTTATAATATTATTTAAGTATCACCTTTTCGCTATGCACTTCGTTTCCATTAAAGATTTTCACCATATAATAGCCTGATGTTAGATTCTCTAAATTAAAAACATTGTGAGGGGTGTTTTCTAAAGCAGATGCAAAAATTTGTTCGCCCAAAACATTGTAAACAACAAGGCTCCCTTTTGCATTCTCAATCGTATTAATATGCAAGCTTTTCGCAAAACTATACACCGCAATCGACGACTGATTTTCATTATTAATATTCAAAGGACTTTTGTCGAAATGCACAAGAAAACGTGCCTCATCATCAACTATGCTCCCCTCGAAATTATAAGTCTGAATTTCTTTTAAATTTGTCAAGCTATGTAGTTTAAGATCCTCTAAGTATATATAAACCCCCTGATCGAAACTTCCCAACTCACTTGCTTTTATTGAATAAATCCCATTTTTTAGAATTTTAAGATGTAAAGGAACACTTAAGTTCTCGGCAATTTCAGGAAGACTGTTAATGCTTAAGTTTTCGTTTCCTGCAAGAGTATAAAGTTGCGCATCAGCTTCACTCGACATCATTTTCTGAGCATCGCATTTCGAATCAAATTGATTTGTCGATTCCGAATTAAAGCGTATCAAGGTTTCATCCCTAAAATTCTCATCTTCCACAGTCAACCTAAGCACATTTTGCAAATTATTCTTATACATATTTTCAACCCAATGCACCCTCACAGCATTATTCATTTGAAGAGTACCAAATGCATAATTACTTGCAACTCTCACCATAAAACCCTGCATCGCTGGAATTATATTTGTACCGTCGTTAACACCAATTCCACTAACATAAGAAGCATAAGTGTTGAGAGTCTGATTCCAAGTATAAATAGCATCATAAACATTGGTTTTAGTCCATCCGTTTACAGCGTCCCAATCAATTGCAGAAGGGTAGGGGTTTCCAACCAAATTCCAACCCGTAGAATCCGACGCGCGAGTTATATTGTTAGCAGTTCCCATAAGTCCATTATTAACCATTCCTGTATATTCTTTAGTATCAGTGGTGATGTTTTTGGTCACAGCATATCCTCTAAAAACTTCCATTGGATTATTAATATACATATTTAACCAACTATTGGTGGGCTCATTGAACTTATACATATAATACATATAAAACACATTGGTTAAAGCCGCCGTCACCGGCATCGAAACATAATTATATCGAGTTCCGGCCCCCTGCGTAATAAATTTTTCTACTTTAAAAGTTCCACCCCCGCTTATATTTCCCAGCGTAATAAGTGAACCTGTCCCTAAAACAGTTGACTTAAGAATTACACCCAAAGTTGCATTATTATTCAGCTCATTTGTCACGCTAAGTTTACCGTTCGAAGCTATAGTTAATTGACCACCAATACTGACGTTTAAGCTGTTTATCAATGATAATGCTGATAAAGTTGGAGAATTAGGAACTGATGAAGCTGCAGGTATAATCACATCCGTTGTTGCAATTGGCACACCCCCGCACCAGTTCGAAGCCGTATTCCAGTCGCTATTAGTTGTGCCCAACCAACGCCCCGAAATGGGTGCCGCCGAGGCATTATATAAACTGCCTGTTTTGTCTGCCCCTAATTCATAATAGAAATCCCCGTTTATATCATTAATTACAAAATCGTCATGAGCAATTTCAAAAATGGGGCTAACCGAACCTGAATAGCTAAAAGTTTGTATTACATATTCTTGATTAGCAATAAAGCTAATGTTCCCCTGACCTATATTTACCCACACCTGATAATAATAACCATTATGTATAAGTGGTTCCGGGAAATTAGGAAGAACATATTGAGGATCCATAAAGTATGGCGATACTGCGGCCCCATTGGTTAAGGAAGTAATGCCACTACTTACCGGCCATTTTACACTAAATTGCACATTGGTCATAACGCCAACGCCCGTATAATTTGGCTTAATTCTTATTTCCATCTGATTGCAAGTGGATGAAGCAAAAATACCGAAATCGAATTTGTTTTGTGCTGTTACATTAAATAAACACAGAGTAGTGAGTAAAAATGTTAGCGAAAAGATTGTAGTTTTTAAGTTTTTCATGATTTGTTTTAAATTAAATTGATTGTTAAGATTGATTTGTATTGTGGTTTCATAGCTGATTTATTTTTATAAGTTTACCTACGTATGCTTCAGCATTCATTTTCATTCTGATTATATAAATGCCGCTTTCTAAACCTGAAATATCCAACATAGGGTTTTTGTTTATCTCTGATCCAAGCTGTAAATTCAATGTTTTTTGAATTCCTGAAATAATATTAACGACTTCAATGCTCGCTTCCTTATAATAGGTGCTTTCTATTCCTAGATAAATCACATTGCCATTTGCAGGATTGGGATAAACCGATATTTCATTAGTTTTAGTTTGTGATGAATTATTATTATGAGTAGAATTATCATTAAGAACCTTAATTGCTAATGGAGATGATGAAGGCCCAAACCCACAATTGCTGTCGTAGGCTTTTACTGTAAGATTCCCAGAGCTTGCATTTGGGGCGAAGCTTATATTAATCGAATTTCCTGTTCCAATTAAGCTTGCTCCAGTTCCACTATATTCCCAGTAATATGATATAGCAGAGGGAACAGGAGGAACGAAATAACTAATATTACTTATTCCTGAAATTACAGTATCAGCACCACTAATTATTCCAGGGGCTTCTAATCCCTGACTGGCAGTTGGCATAAATACTATCCCTGTTAAATCATTCCCATTGATTTCAATATAATAATCCCCATTAATTGAATCATTTATAACATATGAATCATGTGCTATTTCAAAAGTGGGACAAGGAGGACCATAGTATGAAAATGTTTGTATAGTTATCTGCTGATTTGTTGCCCAACTGATGTTACTCCCTCCTGCAGTTGCCCATACCTGATAGCAGTAGCCATTATAAATATGCGTTGGCCCTTGTGGAGTCAACAGAAAGGGGCTTAAAGGGATTCCTGTTTCAACGAAAGTGATTCCACTACTTTGAGGCCATTTAACTGTAAATTGAGCATTGGTTAAATAGCATAGCCCACTTTCAGTATAATTAGGCTTAATCCGTATTTCCATCTGAGAAGGCACACTTGAAGCAAAAATTCCAAAATCAACTTTGTTTTGCCCCAGTATGAATCCTGCCTGCAGAAATACTATATAGAATACTAATAAGACTTGTTTCATAGTTTAGAATTTATATTTAACATTTTTATCATTTGATTGCTTATTGATATATTCTTCTGATATTTTGATTCGATATTAATTATGATAGTTTATTACTTTACGATTCGAGAAAAATAATTTTGACTTACAATTAAATTGCTTAGATTCGAAATTTGATTAATTGTCAATCCGGCAGCCTTTGCAGCATAATTTACAGGCACCTGACCTGAATAAACTGAGTTCAAAGTTGTAGGATTGGTGAGCGCATCGATATTTAAGTATATGATGTTTTGATCATTTAGGGGTCCGCTATATTTTACCATCCCATTCATGTTTAAATCCTCATTATAATAACCTGAGATTACTGAATTAAGCGTAGCAGGAATAGGGGATAATATTGAATTTATTTTTGAAATGATTGCACCACGGTCGCTTCCCCCACCAGAATATTTTAACCTGTTATCATGATTAATATCCCCGGCTATCTGCCCATAGATTCCTGTTTCAAGAGGCAAAACTGCTTCGCCCACAGTTTTATAGGTATTTGCCAAAGGATTAATAGTGAAATCGTGCTTTGTAGCCGCTGTGTTTGGTAGAGTAATTGCATTCTTTGTCATAACAGGTAAGTGATTACGATGATATATCACCACGTAATATGCCTCCCCGGGGATAATAGAATGAAACACCAAAGGGGAAGTTCCATTGGTATCGGTTAAAGTCCCATCATTTTTCAACAAACCTGCTCTTTTGCATACTGAGGTATTTGCAGCACTAGCAGATCTTAGTTCAACCAAAACCCAATCAACTGTGCCTGCGGGATAAGTAGCAATATGCTCTGAACCATTATAAAGCCAAGGTGCAGTGTTATAAGGTTGCACCAAAGGAATATAATTAAGTGTATTTAAATTGGTGTTCATTAAGTGTGTTGAAGTATTGTAAGGCCCTTGCAGGAAATCTTTAACATAAAGACCACAGTTTAAGGATGCTCCTAAAGCATCGTTGGTGATACTACCTGTTGCATTTGCTCCAGATTGTTCAATATAATAAGCTGTATTTAATCCCGGAGGCACTGAATTATAATCAGAAGGAATGATGCTGAAGTCGACTGTACCATCACCTGTTCCTGAATTATAAAAGCTCATGATTATATTCTCAGAATTCGCCAGCCAGTTAATAGCATAGTTAGTAGTTGAGCGGTAGGTGACATAATAATATCCTCCCAACAACTCTCTGTTACCAACTTGCTGTAAGCCTGGCCAAGAAGTAATAATGTTATTCAACAGAACATTAGACCCAGCAATTGCTGCCCATTTAATAGTGAAGATTATTTTATTGAGGTTAGAATTCACGTCTATCGTTGGTTTTAACTTAACGATGAATTCTCCACAATTAGATGATTTATGAATGCTAATATCAATTGGCGCTTCATTCACTGTTATCACTGCTGATCCTGAAATGTTTGAAGGTAAGGCATCGCAAATCTGATCATTGAGCACGCTTACGGTGTAGGTGGTTGTTGTTTGAGGATGAACGCTAAGTATTTTAGGACTGCTCATAATATTAGGAATAGTAATTTGGTTACTTCCATCCGAATATGTTAGCGTCCAGGGAGGTGTTCCTGTCAAACTAAATGAGATGTCTGTATATTGGCCATTGATAATAGTTGTTGTCCCACTCACTGCAACTGTTGGTCTGCTATGTTCACTAATACTGCCATGAAAATAATAATTCTCGGTGGGAATATCATAAAGAGGTGTATAGCTAGGAGCTAGGCTGCCATATTCACAGGAAGGTCCGTCATCATACCAATTTAAGTCACAGTTTCCTCCATAATACATGAAGTCCATTGTAAAGAGCACAGTATTGTCAGCAAGGCTTGTTCCTGATCCTCCACTTGTTTCATATCCAGAAGCTACCACTTGTCCTGCAATAGTTGACTGCACTGTGAAATTGCTTGGTAAACTACTTTCGGCAGTAAAACCTTGAAAAAGAAGAACACTTGGATTGTAATCCAAGGTTAGAGAAATAGCCCCAATGTCATGGAAATTACTAACGGTAACGGGAATGTGAACGATAGAGTTAGCACAAGCAATCACATCGCTTACAATCGTGTGAGGCGCATCTTCCTGAAAAGTCAACTGTCCTGAAGGATAATATGTCGAAGAGGGACTATCGTTCAAAACGGTATAGCTCCCATTGTCAAATTTAGCATATTCACAAGAAGTGCCATCGTCAAACCAAACAAGTGATGTGGTTCCAACGGACACTCTTGAAAAAGAAATGACAAACAAGTCTGAAGCATCATCAAGGTTTACAGCAGTATTACTATACCAACTTATTACTATTGAACCGGGCGTTAATATAGAGTATGTAAATGAGCCAACTGCTAATGCCGGGTTTGCTGTAACTGTGTTTGCTTGTGCTATTAATGCATCGTATTCCATTGTTAGTGAAATTGCTCCAATACTATTAAAATTCAGCACTTTTATCGGAATGCTAGCATTTGGCCCTGATGGAAGAAAAACTCCTGATTGGGTAATAGGTGCATTTTGCGAATGCAACTCTGACACAAATACAATAAAGAAAATTAAGGAGAAATGTAGTTTGAATAGTTTCATTTAATAATAATATTAAGGGTTAATTTTAAGGAAATTAATTGAAGGATGTTTTATGAATTTGGAGAAAACTTGTAACGACTTAAAAGAATAGTTTACTGGCACTTGCCCTGTGTAGACTGAGTTTAATGTAGTAGGATTGGTTAGCGCATCGATATTAGAATAGATAACGTTTTGATCGTTTTGCGGACCACTATATTTGACAATCCCATTCATATTTAAGTCCTCATTAAAATAACCAGAGATTGTCGAGTTAAGAGTAGCAGGAGGAGGGGAGTATATTAAATTTATTTTCGAAATGATGATGCCCCTATCACTCCCTGAACCAGAATATTTAAGTTTATTATCTGCGTTTAAATCCCCAACTATTTGTCCGTAAATTCCGGTTTCAAGAAGGATTACTCCATCATTAGTTACAGTGTAAACATTGGTCGTTGGATTAATTGTAAAGTCAAGTTTTGTAGCAGAAGTGTTTGGAAGACTAATAGCGTTTTTCGACATAACAGGCAGATGATTTCTGTGATACACTACCACATAATATGCATTTCCTGGAATGAAAGAGTGAAAAACAAGAGGAGAAGTTCCATTTGTATCCATTAGGGTTCCATCATTTTTAAGCAAACCCACCCTACGTCCAATTGAAGTATTGGCTGCTGTGCCCGTTCTTAGTTCTACTAACACCCAGTCAACAGTTCCAGAAGGAAAAGTAACAACATGTTCAGAACCTGAATAAAGCCATTGGGTGCTGCTATAGGGTTGGTTCAAAGGGAGATAATTGCCAGTGAGTAAGTTTGTATTCATAAGATGAGTAGAGATATTGTATGAACCCTGTAGGAAATCTTTCACATAAAGACCACAATTAAGAGAGAAGCTATTTGCATCGTTAGTTATACTGCCTGTGGCATTCACTGAAGCAATTTCAGTGTAATAGGCAGTATTTACACCGGGGGCAACGCTATTATAATCGCTTGGGATTATTGTGAAATCCCCATTTCCAACACCAGTGCCACTATGTCGGAAGGTCATGATGGTGTTTTCTGAATTAGCCAACCAATTAACAGCGAAGTTTGTTGTAGATTGAAAAGTGACATAATAATTTCCTCCATAAAGCACCCTGCTTCCTAGTTGTTGCATTCCTGTGTAGTTGGTGTTTATATCCTTTAATTGTATATCAGAGCCGGAGTTTGCCGCCCACTTTACTGTGAAAACTGTTTTGCTGAGGTTCGCCTGAATATTAACTGAAGGTTTTAATGCTACAGTGAATTCGCCGCAATTGGTGCCTTTTTTAAGAAGCATATTTATTGAAGGCATTGCCACACCTCCGTTTTTATAATAATCGGCGGTTGGTATATCAATAAGAACACTTCCAGATGCATCGGTGTATTCGCATGAAGGACCATTATCAGACCATGTTAAGGGGCAACTGCCTCCTGCTGTTAAATAATTAAAGTTTAAAGTGCAAATTGTCGACCCATTTGCCAAATTAATTGCATTTCCATACCATTGAATAACTAAAACTTTTTTACTCCCAGTGCCAACATTATCGCCTACCAGAAATGATGAATTAAATGCTGGATTCGTAGTAAAAGAGTTCTGAAATCTTATGATAGTGGTATCATATTCCAGATTTAAAGTTATCGCTCCAATATTAGTGCACCCATTTGCAGTTATTGGAATCTGAATTATGCCTGGTATAGGATTTGTAATGTTAGAAGCAAAGGTTACGGGTGCACTACGGTCAGAAATTCCGCCGTTTTTATAAAAAAGATATTTAGGAGAGTCGTTAAGTAAAGTAAGCACTCCGCCTATATAACTTTTGTATTGACAAATTGCTCCGAAGTTATAAGCCCAACTTAAAATTCCAGTGGAGTTTACATAAGAGAAAGTAATGTTTGCAAGATTTGAACCATCTGCAATACTAATGTTTGAAGTCCCTAGCCATGCAAAAACAAGTTTCCCCTGAGTATTTCCAACAGGAGGAGTAAAAGTAACGGTCATCCCATTGAATGCTGGATTTGTAATTGAAGATACATATTTTACTTTTAATGTGTCGAAAACCATCGTAAGGGTAAACTTCCCTATATTACTGAAGTTTTTTACAGTAACTGGTATCATTACAGAGCTTGTTCCAGGAACAGCGTTAGTTATGCTTCCTGCAGTTATTATTGGTGCATCAACTGCACTTACTGATAAAGGAAGCATAAATAAAGTAATTAATAAAGAAGATAGAAAAAGTAATAAATGCCTATTATTTTTCCAGGAATTAATAATAGAATTATTCATGTTACTGTCGAAACAAGAAGAGTTAGTGGAATTATTTTTTTTTAAACTGGATGTTAAAACTGCATTCATTGTGGTTTTATTTTTACAGATCATATTGTGTTGGTTTTAAGTTTTATCTAGGAAAGAGATTTGTCATTCAAAAAAATATTCACTTATTATATTTATTGAATAATTCTTTTCTTGTTGGGCAATTACATATAGAAGAATATCCGTAGCTCATCTTGTAATTGCATAATTTCTCATCGCAATTAATAAAATGTACTTTCCCTCCAATGCAACTTGTAACTTTTGTTTTCAAACAAATATGATTTTCGGTTTTTAAACATTCAAAGTTATCAATGCACTGAGTTGTTTTTTGCAAGATTGTTTTATTAATGAGCATTTTTTCTTTGTTTAATTTATTTTTCATTTATTTGCTTTTTAGACATAGAATACATACAAAAAAGATGATATAAAACCGGGTGGAGACAGGCTTTAATAAAAAGCCTGACTCCTTCCGGTTAATTTTAAAGATTAGTGGTAACGCAAAAGTTTGATATTGCGTACCATTTCGTCTTTTTCGCCTTTTATACGAAGAGTTGCCACATAAATACCAGCAGGTAAACTATTGCCATCCAATTTAAAGTTATGAATGCCTTTGAATTGATTTTCGTTTACAAGAGCACTTACAAGTTCCCCGAGATTGTTGTATATTTCAAGTGTAACCTTTCCGTCAAAAGGAAGGTCATACTTAATCATAGTTGAACCATTGAATGGATTTGGATGATTGCTTAGACTGAGTTCATTTACTGGCTTTTGTTCAAGAATTCCGACACTTGAACCATTTATACCATCAATGCTTAATACTGCATCTTCAATGACTTCAAATTGACCATTAGCCAATTCGTTTAGAGGATTAGCAGCAAGAGTAAGTTGAACAGCTTCACCATTGCTTAAAGAAGTACTCGTTTTAAGTTTAAGTGTTAGCAATTCAGCGTTGGTAGCAAGATCGAGAGGAGTTTGTGAATACCAGCCAATCCTGAGTTCGTTACCATTAACATTCCAATTAAATTGACCTTCAGTAGAATTCATGATTACATCTTGAACAGCTATTTTATCAGAAGGAAAATTAATGATTAAAGAAGCAGAACCTAAAGTTGTGGCGTTTACAACATGAATTGCCAAATCAAATTCCTGATTATTGCTTATTTGCTTATTTCCGCTATTGATCAAACTAAGCGTAGAACTGCTTGTTTTCGCTGTAGTAGGAACAAAGCTACGGTTAAAGTCGCCAGTGCATAAACCATACATATTGGCAGTTAAGTCATGTCCGGCAAGCAGGGTAACTTTAGGATAGGACTCAATGGTCGAAAGACTGCTGATATTATCCCCTGTTTTCCAGAAGGTCCAGGTATTATCAAAAGCATCTCCATACACAAAATGACGTTGAATTCTTAGGGCATCGGTACCATTAATCTCTAAATTACTTCCATCACCACTTGTCCCTACATCTCCTGCATGGAATCTTACTTTTTCAATGCTATATGCAGAATAAGAATTTACTTGTGCAGCATCAGTGGTATTTACTCCTCCAATGTTTTGATTGTTAGATGAAGCAATAATGTAGTAATCACGAGCAGGACATTGATCAGTAAATTCATAATATCCTGAGGTGTTCGTAGTAGTTGTTCCCATAGATACATCATCAAGTACTCTTTTAAGTTGAACACTAATGTCTCCACCTTTCAATATTGTATTAGCCGAGTTATAGTAATTAAAGACACCACTGATTTTTTGAAGAGCATTCACAGTAATTGTACTTATCGTACCATCTGCCAAATTACATCCTGAACCAGATGCTGCATATTGTGGACGATAATACCATGTACCAGATCCGGGACTATTTGGACTGGTTACAGTAACTTCTGTCCCAGCTCCTGGAGTTGCATTATCTGAGCGTTTCCAGCTAACTGTTCCACCTAGACCACCAGATGTAGTAGCACTGAACGTAACAGCATTGCCGGTAAGACAGTTGGTGTTTTGAGATACAGTATTAGTTGCCCATTGAGGATCGTTGATAGTTGTTACTTGTGCAACTTCAGAAATCTTATCACAACCAACTGAAAGAGGATTTGAACTTAATATACAACGATAATATTTATCAACTGAAGCTTCTGTGCCGTTACCACTTATGGTAATTGCATTAGTTGCTTCATTTGTATAAGAAATGCCAGATGGCGTTCCATTTATTACATCTGTCCAACTTCCTCCGCCCAATATTGTTGCTGAGTATTGCCATTTATAAGAATATGATCCTGTTCCTCCTGTAGGAGTTGTACTCAAATTTACACTTCCTCCTTTACAAATAGTAGTTAAAGGAGTTGGAATAGATAAGCTTGGATCAGCAACAACGGTGACATGAATAACATTGCTTTCATTGGGACACGATTCCAGATTAAGAACTGAAGTAGCAATTCTTCTGTAATACATATCTTCAATTAAAGCAGTAGGCTGTTGGTAATCTTTGGAAGTAGCACTTAGGATATCAGCGAAATCATTTGCTAAGCCTGTTGTACAGCTTTGCCATTGATAAGAAATGTTTCCTCCCAAGGGGCTCGATGTTACAGTGTTACCCGCGAAATTGGCAGGAGTGCCTCCTGTACAAATAGTTTGATCTGCTGCTATGGTATTGCCAACAATGGTATTTACGATTACTCCACCATCATGATAATAGGTAGCAGTGGGTTCATCGCAAAAATGTAAGTAATCAGGTGGTAAGTTGGGTGCATATTCACAATCTGTTCCATTTGCATCATCGAAAGTTAAACTTCCTGATGTAATAGGAGTTACTGTTTTTGTGAAATGGAAATTGAAAATTTCGGGAGTGCCACTTATAGTAACCTGTACACCTGTATAAGAAATTCGGATTTCGCCTGTTCCTCCAATATTGACATATAAGCCATTGCCTGGAATAGCAGCGTTTTTAGTATAGGATGTTACATGACCTAATTTGGTTTCGTCATATTTTAATACGAGGGATATTGCTCCAACATTATTAAAATTTGAAGCTGTTACAGGTACATCTACTGAATAAGTATTTTCACATATAGTTACATTAGCAGCCGTTGTAATAGGGCCTGTTTCTACCGTAAAAGTTCTGGCGCAGGTATGAGGTGCATCACAATCGCTAGTATATGTCCATGTCACACTTACTGAACCACCACACATAGGAGGAGGACTTACAGGAGCATTATTAGATAAACTACCATTGCATCCGCCACTGCCCGTGGTTGAAGCTTTAAAAGCTGTATATGCTGCATCAATTTGTGCTTGGGTATAATAACCCGGAACAGAAACATTTGGACCGCAAGTTAATGTTACAGCTAATGGATTTACAGTAATGGTTTGAACCTTTTCGGTTGCATTACCACAAGCATCTTCTAAACGCCATGTACGTGCAATGGTAGTTACACAGCCATTTGTTACAGGAGCTGCATCTAAATAGCTTGGATGTAAATTAGTTGTAGCGGTACAATTATCTGCTAACACGGATGGAAGGCCAGTATAAGTAGTTGAAGCATTATAATTACATGAAGCATTTGTGTAAATTGTTAAATCTGCTGGTGCGGTAAAAGTTGGAGGCGTCTGATCGTTTCCTGAGTATGATATCGTAGGATCAGTTGCAATAGCATTGTCATACTGATCAGTAATATGATAAGTATAAGTTACTGCCCATCCACATGAAGAAGAAGGAGAAGGTGTGCCTGATTTAGTTACTGTGATATTGCCTCCGCAATTATCAGTGTACAAGGCAGCTATATCACCTATGCTTGGACCCGCAGGTGCAGAACAAGCATTGATATTTGTTCCACCTGTAGGCCAGTTTCCAGTTAAAGCTGGAGGGGTATCATCTAAGATAATCACATTCTGGGTTTGAGTTGAAATGTTACCACATCCGTCATTATAATGCCAAGTTACTATATGTGTGCCTTGTGTGGTATAAGTAAGAGGATCAGTAGTTGTTCCTGTCACTTTTCCTGCACAATTATCGGTAGCTGTTGGTGCAAAAGGAATTGTAGCAGAACATTGACCAAGAACATCTGGCAAAGCACTTGTTTCAAAACCAGTGCTAAATCCAGCTATAGTTGAATTGGTAACTGTATTATTTACTAGCATTGACACATCGTCAATATAAAATCCATTACCTGCATTATTATTAGTAAACTTAATACTTGAACCTGGAGTATAAGTATATGAATGATTTAATCTCCACCAATGACACCATGTAGTTTCAGTTAATGCTAAAGTTCCATTAACATAATATTTGGTTGTACCCCAAGTGTTAATATCTGAAGGATTTGGAGTTACGTAATCAGTAATCATTTCAACAGTATTCCAAGTATTGGCAGGATAAGTACCTATAATTTCCTGAGCTGAAAAATCACTAACAGCATCTGCTTTATACATATATAATTGTACAGTGCCATCAGCCATATTCTGAATATATAGGTTAGCTCCTGTACGATCATCTCTGGCAACAGATCCCTCATATATTGTAATTCTTGAATTATCATTAAGAGTAGCAGCCTTAAAGGATAGTTTTATATCAGATTGGTTGCCATCAGCTCCATAACTGAGGGCTCCTACTGAAGCTACAACTGGTGTAAATGGACTTCCCTGTCCAGGACTGTTATAACCTGCTTTGAAATACCATGACTGCGTGCCATTATTAGCAATATTGTTTACAACATCGGCATCGCCTGGGTTGTAGTTAGTAAATCCACCAATTCCCCCATTCCAACCATTCTGTCCATCTAAAGGACCTAGTACATAGCCTACGGAATTAGAAACAGGAGGAGTTTTATCCCCACCAGAATAAGAAATTGTTGGATCAGGAGTAACTGCATTTCCACAAGCATCAGTAATATGATAGCTATAAGTTACAGCCCATGCGCATTTATCTGAAGGAGAAGGGGTACCTGATTTTACAACAGTGATATTTCCACCGCAAGCATCAGTATATAATGCAGCAATGTCCCCTATTGTTGGTCCAGCAGGAGCAGCGCAAGCATTGATATTAGTTCCGCCAGTTGGGAAAGTGTTGCTTCCAATACTAGGAGGCGTTTTGTCCCCACCAGAATAAGTAATTGTTG
>CAIXTV010000232.1 GCA_903922465.1 uncultured bacterium | reverse complement strand
CGCTAAGGCTCAAAGAAACACTAAGGAAGAAAATACATCACTAAATCAACAATTCACTAAATCGCCAAATAATTGCGGGTTAATAGGTTAATATGTTATTGCTTATTAAGAGCTCTTTGTGAATCTTAGAGTTCTAAGAGACTTAGTGGCATTCTTTTTCGCCACGAAGGCGCTAAGGCTCAAAGAAACACTAAGGAAGAAAATACATCACTAAATCAACAATTCACTAAATCGCCAAATAACTAATTCCCCCATTTTTCTATCCTTAAAAAACCGACATCTATTGATAAAATCAAGCTGTATGTATAGCTTTAAATATAAACCCGATTAAATTCAAATATTTCTCTCAAATTTAATTCGTTGAATTCAAAAAAATCGTACTTTTGTTACATAAAAAACAATACAAAACATGGCAAACATTACATTACAAGGGAACTCATTCCAAACCACAGGCGAATTACCAAAAGTAGGCGAATACGCAAAAGATTTCAATCTTATTAAAACCGATTTATCAAAAGAACGTTTAAGCAAACTAATTGGCACACGTCTGGTATTAAACATCTTCCCCAGTCTCGACACAGGCACTTGCGCCGCAAGCGTTCGTCAGTTTAACAAATTAGCAGCTGAACTTCCAAACACTAAAGTATTATGCATTTCACGCGATCTTCCTTTCGCACAGGCAAGATTTTGTGGAGCCGAAGGTCTAAACAACGTCATTACCCTTTCTGATTTCGCTACCGGCGCATTTGGCAAAACCTATGGTCTTGAAATAGCAAATGGCCCACTTGAAGGCTTACATTCGAGAGTGGTTATAATTATTGATGCCTCTGGAAAAATCATCTACACCCAACAAGTTCCCGAAATTGTAGACGAACCTGATTACGACGCTGCTGTGGCAATCTTAAAATAGAATTTATTTTATTTAAAAAACAAAAACATTGTTCATGAGATATCTGTTTGCTATCTCATGAACAAAGCCAAAAGTAAAAGCCATAAAAAAAATCCATTAAACTTAATGAAAAAATATTTACTAACTCTAAGCCTTACCTTAGTCATAGCTGGTTTATATTCACAAACCCAAACCGACGACGGTAAAGTTGAAGTTATTACTTGTTCGAAATTCCAAATCACAAAACCTTTGCGTGAATTGCTTGCGGCAAATCCATTCATCGAAACTTACGATATGAAAGATAAAGTTGAGATGAAAGATCGTAAGAACCGTGCACCTTATAGCGCAAAGGTTAATGAAAACGCACTGCCTATTGGTCAAGACGAGGCTTGTCAGAAAACAATGGGAAAAAAAATATTACTCGCTCCTATTGCAAATTGGGGAGGACAAAGCAGCAGTTCTTATCCTCCCGATCCATCAGGAGCAGCAGGGCCCAATCATTACGTACAGTCTATAAACTCTCAATATAGAATCTACACAAAAACTGGAGGTTCTGTAACCGGAGGTGGTCCTTTTAACTTAGGAGCACTTTTATTTGGAAGTAACGAAGGCGATGCCTTGGTTTTATACGATAAATTTGCTGGCAGATGGGTTGTTACCGAATTCGGAACTACAAATAATTTTTATATCGGCATTTCTCAAACTGCCGATCCAACAGGTGCTTATTACACTTATCAATTTACTTCAGCAAGCTTTCCCGATTACTTAAAATTTTCTATCTGGACTGATGGGTATTACATGACAGCAAACACCTCAACAAAAAGAGTGTATGCATTTGAAAGAGATCAAATGCTGCTTGGGAATGTTTCATCACGTTCTATCAATAAAACCTTTTCTCCTCCAAACGATGGTGGATTCGCATGCCCTTTATCGGCCGATGTAGACGGACAATTGCCTCCTTTGGGAACTCCTTGTCCTATCTTTTCATATGAAGATGATGGCTGGGGCGGAACAGCTGTTGATAGAATTAATATTTATAATGCAGCCGTCACTTGGGGTACAACTCCTTCAATGAACATTACTTTGGCACAACAACTTCCCACAACTCCTTTTGATGCTTCTTACGATTCAAATTGGGATGATATTGCACAACCGGGTACGACTGACAAATTAGATGGCATTGGAGGTGTATTTACTTTCAGGGCACAATATAGAGTTTGGACAGGCTATCATTCAGTTGTGCTTAATCAAGGCGTAAAAGTAAATTCAACAACAGGGCAACGTGGCATACGTTGGTACGAATTACGTAAAAACTCTACTACTGGTATATGGAGTATTTATCAACAAAGCACCTATAGTCCTGATGTACTCAATCGTTGGTTAGGGAGTATTGCTATGGATGATAATGGTTCAATTGGAATGGCTTATGCAGTTTCAGGAGTAAACGGAATAACAAATGTTTATCCCAGCCTTCGTTATACAGGCCGTTTAGCTTCAGACCCCCTAAACACCATGACTTATGCTGAACAAACTGCAGCAGCGGGAAATTCTGCTCAAACAGGCATAAACCGCTTTGGCGATTATTCACATACTGCTCTTGACCCAACTGATGGAACTGTTTTCTGGCATACAGGTGAATATATTGCTGGAGGAAACCCCGCAACAAAAATCTTCTCCTTTAGAATTTCTACAAGTGGATCGGGAATTAACGAAAACTCCAACACTTCGAGTCTGAATGTATTTATTGCTAACGGAAGCATTCAAATTAAAGCAAGCAATTTGCCTTCAAATGAGGTATTGATTGTGGATTTATTCGATATCAATGGAAAAAAAATCGATGGGAAAACCCTACTTCCTAACTCAAACAGGGTTGAGACATCATTTATTTCCTCCAATTTAGCAAAAGGTACTTATCTGGTTAGAATAGGAAACACAAATACTTACTTCCAGAAAGTTACTAAAGTTATTGTTGATTAATGTCTTGAATTTTTAGAATTAAATAAACTCAAATAAATGAAAACAATATTAATTACAGGCGTTTCCAGTGGCTTTGGAAGGGCGATAGCAGAAAGATTATCAGCAAACGGACATAAAGTAATTGGAACCGTAAGAAAACCTCTTGCGGAACGGGTGACTTTTGAAACTATAACCCTCGATGTAACTCAATCTGATAGTATCAAATCAGGAATTGAAACTATACTTAGAGAAAACAAACACATTGATGTCCTGATAAACAATGCGGGTTTTGGTCTTACAGGAGAAATGGAATTAACTTCTCCTGCCGATAGAAAAAAGATATTCGACACCAATTTATTCGGCTATATGGATATGATAGATGCAGTCTTGCCTTCAATGAGGGAAACTAAGAGGGGTCTTATCATTAACATAGCTTCCTTAGCCGGGATTTTTGCAATTCCTTATCAGGGATTCTATGCTACCACAAAATTTGCTGTGAATGGATATAGCGAATCACTCCGCTATGAATTAAAAGATAGCGGCGTAAATGTTGTCGTTGTAAATCCAGGAGATTATAAAACTGGTTTCACTGGGAACAGAATATTAACTCCTATTCATACCGAGTATCAGGAAAGATTCGACACAGTTGTTAAAGCCATTGAAAAAGACGAAACTAAAGGCTTAAACCCTTCACACTGTGCCCGATTAATTGAAAAAATAATTCTGAAGAAAAACCCTAACTATAGATACATTGCTGGCAACTTGGAACATAAAGCAAGTGTGTTATTAAGCAAAATATTGCCTCAGCGAATTTTCTCTAAGATAATTGCTTCTCATTATCATATGTAAATTTTCTAGTAGGATATTGCCTTATTTAGAGGGTAGATTTCATCCTGAGTCGATAATAATTAGATAACAATCCTCTGATAATCATTTCTTTTATTAATTTAAGATGAAAGATTAACAGAAAAAGTGTATTTTTGCTTTTCATTGCTATGGGAAATTATAACTACACCTTCTTCTTTCGTAAGTTTATCAATTACTTTCTACAAGGCTTATTTTATATAGCCCCAATAGGAGCTACTGTTTTTATTTTATATCAAGTTTTTGTTTTCTTCGACAATATCCTTCCCTTAAAAATCCCGGGATTGGGCATACTTATTATTATTTTAAGTATTGCTATTGTGGGATTTCTGGGTGGGCTATTTATCAAGAAACCTATAGCCTCTTTTCTGGAACGTTATATTAATAAAGCACCTATTGTTAAAATCATATACTCTTCTGTAAAGGATTTGATGGGAGCTTTTGTTGGGAAAAAGAAAAGATTCGATAAGCCTGTATTAGTGAAACTATATAATAATTCCGAATTACAGAAAATTGGTTTTATTACACAACAAGATTTAAGCTCTTTAGGATTGGGAAACACTAAAGTTGCTGTATATTTCCCTCATTCTTATAATTTTTCCGGAAATCTCTTAATCATACCTATTGAAAGTATTACTCCTTTAGATGCTTCTTCAGCTGATATAATGAAATTTATTGTCTCCGGAGGCGTAACAGAAATCACCTTACTTGAAGAAAAAACCGAAAATGAATAAACCCCTTATCTTAGTTACAAACGACGACGGCATCGACGCTCCCGGAATCAGAAACTTAATCAAAGCCATGCGTGAAATAGGAGAAGTTGTTGTGGTAGCGCCCGACACAGCTCAATCTGGGAAATCTCATTCTATAACCATTAATGTGCCTCTTAGGTATAAAAACGGAATACACGAATACAATTACATTGAATATAGTTGTAATGGAACGCCTGTAGATTGTGTGAAACTTGCGGTTAAAATTATTCTCGATCGCAAACCCGATATCTTAGTTTCTGGCATAAACCATGGCTCTAATGCTTCCATCAATGTTATTTATTCCGGCACTATGGCTGCTGCCATTGAAGGAACCTTTGAAGGCATTCCCTCTGTTGGCTTTTCTTTAGATGATTTTTCTGCTGATGCTGATTTTTCGATGGCTTCAAAAGTCGCAAAGATTATCACGCTTAAAGTTTTAGAAAAAGGTTTGCCCGATGATGTTTGTCTGAATGTGAATATCCCTGCAATTGCAGATGATGACATTAAAGGAATTAAAATATGCCGTCAGGCAAAAGGCATTTGGGAAGAGAGTTTTGAAACCCGAACCGACCCTCATCATAGGCCTTATTACTGGCTCACAGGAGAATTTAAAAGTTTAGATAATGGCATTGACACGGATGTTCATGCCATGAACCAAGGTTATGTTGCCATAGTTCCTGTCCATTGCGACTTAACTGCATATAGTTCAATGCAACAAATTTCTGATTGGGATTTAACTTTTAATAAAGAATAGTCACATGAAAATATTACCTGAATCATTAAAAAAAGACTCCTGGAGTTTGGGCATTGCTGTTGGATTAATTCTTCCTTTGGTTCTTTTCGGGATACTAACATTAATCAATTACATTGCTGAAAGTTCATTAGGTCATGCAATCCTAATAAAAGGATCAACAGTGCAATTAATCAGCATTTTCATAAATTTGTTTACGCTGAGATATTATCTACTCACATTACAGTTCGACAAAACAGGAAGGGCAATCTTATTGGTCACTTTTGTGTTCGCTATATCTTTTTTCATCTTTCACATGGATTAAATTTTCATGAAGTATTATTTAATTGCAGGAGAGGCTTCAGGCGATCTACATGCATCAAATTTGATGCGCTACCTGAAGAAAGAAGACGCAAATGCTCAGTTTAGAGGATTTGGTGGCGATAAAATGGAAGAGCAAGGCTTGGAATTGGTCAAACATATCCGCGAAATATCTTTTATGGGCTTTGTTGAAGTGCTTACCCATCTGAGAATCATCTTCCGAAACATCCGTTTATGTAAAAAGGACATAGTAGAATACAAACCTGATGTGGTTATTTTAATTGACTATCCGGGCTTTAATCTTAGAATTGCTGAATTTGCTCATGATGCAGGTATAAAAGTTTTTTATTACATCTCTCCTCAAGTATGGGCATGGAAAGAATCAAGGGTTAAAAAAATCAAACGTATTGTAGACCGCATGTTTGTAATACTTCCTTTTGAAAAAGAATTTTATCAGGGACATGATTACAATGTTGACTTTGTTGGGCACCCAATGTTTGATGCTATTCATCATCAAAACGATACAAATTATAATTTTGGATTATCTGATGATAGGCCAATCATTGCAGTTCTGCCTGGAAGCCGTAAACAGGAAATATCGAAAGGCTTACCTATTATGATTAAAGTGTTGCAGCAATTTCCACAGTATCGTTTTATCATTGCTGGCCTAACTTCCATCTCCCCTGACCTATACAAGAAGTATGCTGAGGGAGTAGACATCGAAATAATTTATAATAAGTCAACTGAACTATTGAGAATCGCCAAAGTAGCTTTGGTTACCTCTGGAACTGCGACATTGGAAGCCGCTTTAATTGGAATTCCAGAAGTGGTTTGCTATAAAGGAAATGCCCTTTCGTTTTTCATTGCTAAAAACATAGTGAACATTAAATATATCTCATTAGTGAATTTGATTATGGATAAATTTATTGTGACTGAGTTAATCCAAAACGAACTTAGCCCAAAGAACTTAAAGCTAGAATTTGAAAAACTTCTTTTTGATGAGCAATATGTGCAAACAATGTTAAATGGATTTGAAGAATTGAAGACAAAACTCGGCGGCAGAGGAGCTTCTGAAAAAGCTGCAAGCTTGATGTATAGGTATTTACGTGATACTTAATTTTTTTTAACATATCAACAACAAGCAGATATTGCAAAATTGTCTATTTTTGGAATATGTTACGTTACACTTTTCTGCTTAAAAAATCTCTTCTCATTCTCCTTTTTATACTCCTAATGCCTTTTGGAAGTAAAGCCATTTATATTGACATTAGGATACTTTCGAACATAAAAAGCACCAATCTTAATTTTACCTGCATTTCTGGGAAATACTCTTTATACAATGATAGCGTCAAAGTAGCAGAGGCTTACAAGAATAATCCCTTTCAAATAAGCATCGTAAACGAGAAATTAAGATTAACTCGCAACAACGAAGTCCTTGGAGATTATATTTCATTAAGTTTTAAAGCCGAGGGTTTATACAATGTGTTTAAAATTAATTCGGGGAAACCTGAAACCAAAGAAAAATCCTTCGATGATGAGTTAAGAATCACTATTGAAAAAGGTACGCTTCGGTTAATCAATCATACCAACCTTGAGAATTACATTGCAGGAGTAGTTCAATCGGAAATTGGGGGCATGGCCGACAGTACTGAGTTTTACAAAGTAATGTCCATTATTACCCGAACCTATGCTTTGAATAATATTATGAAACATTTCAAAGAAGGGTTTAACATGTGCGATGGGACTCACTGTCAAGTGTTCTTTAATAGATGTACAAGTGGTAATATTTTGCAAGCGGTGTCTTCTACTTTTGGAGAAGTGATAGTGGATGCTGATTTAAGAATGATTTCAGCCGCTTACCATTCGAATAGTGGTGGTCAAACTTGTAACTCGGAAGATGTTTGGTCGCTAAAAACATCCTATCTTAGGTCGGTTGTTGACACTTTTAGTTTGACCACTAAAAATGCTCAATGGGAAAACAAAATAGCTAAAAAGGATTTGCTTACATACCTAGAAACTAAATATAACTTCAACATTAAAGACTCTGTTAAGCTTCAAAAGATATTCAATTTCACACAATATAAACGAAAAGTATATTTAATCGACTCCATCCCCCTGAAAACTGTTAGGGCTGACTTTAAACTTAAATCGGCTTTCTTCAGTATTAATCCAAAAGGAGACACTTTGTATTTGCAAGGAAAAGGATATGGACATGGTTGTGGGTTAAGCCAGGAAGGGGCCCTCAGAATGGTAACAAAAGGGTATTCTTATAAAGATATTATTCGCTTTTATTATAAAGGAATTGAGATTAAAAAATATGACGATGTTGTCAAGTTTTAGTCAGTTGTAATAAATTCACCTAAGTTGCTTCACAAAATAATATTTGCGAAGTTAGATGGTGCAAATTTCCCGACTTGAGGTTTTCAGCATTGTTTCTCTAGCAATTAACTTATCAAACATGAATTAAAACCATATTAATATGAAATCATTCAAAAAAGAACTTTGGTTTAATACCGAACGCAGATATCAGTTTGTACATATAACTCATACTGTTCAGGAAGCGTTGCGCGAAAGCGGCATTAAAGAAGGTTTGTGCCTTGTAAATGCTATGCATATCACGGCCAGTGTTTTTATTAATGATAATGAGTCGGGTCTGCATCAGGATTATTTAGAATGGCTTGAAAAATTGGCACCATACAGCCGCGATGGCTATCATCATAATGTTGGGGAAGACAATGGCGATGCCCATCTTAAACGTCAGGTGATGGGACGCGAAGTGGTAGTAGCCGTTACGGATGGAAAACTAGACCTTGGCCCATGGGAAACCATCTTTTATGGTGAATTTGATGGGAAAAGGAAGAAAAGGGTGCTTATAAAAATTATCGGAGAATAGTTATGAATTATGAGTTTGGCCTTGTTTCTGGTCAACCTATTTTAGGGACGGACATTGGTGGGCTAATTTGACCCAAAATTCATATTCTAAACATTATTGAAGTAATTTTGTATTCATCCTAAAACAAAAAAGAAAACAGTATTTTTAATTCAAGCATACTTAAACACAATACTTAATATAAATTTTTAGGTTAACAAGCCATGAAATTCAAAATCATATCCGATTTTACGCCTTCTGGCGATCAACCTGAGGCTATAAAGCAATTGGTTGAAGGCATACAAAGGGGGGACAGTGCTCAAACCTTGCTTGGAGTTACGGGTTCGGGGAAAACTTTCACCATTGCCAACGTTATTGAGCAAGTGCAGCTTCCTACTCTTATCTTTAGCCATAATAAAACTCTTGCGGCTCAGCTATATGGTGAATTTAAACAGTTTTTTCCTGATAATGCAGTGGAATATTTTGTTTCCTACTACGATTATTATCAGCCTGAGGCCTATATTCCGGTAACCAACACCTATATTGAAAAGGATTTGCAAATTAATGCTGAGATTGAGAAACTTCGTTTAAGTGCTTCCTCTGCCCTTCTATCTGGAAGGCGTGATGTGATTGTTGTTTCGTCGGTTTCTTGCATTTATGGGATAGGAAATCCCGATGAATTCACTAAAAGCATTATTCCGATTGCCGTAGGTGAACGCATGAGTCGCAATCGTTTGCTGATGCTGCTCGTTAATAGTCTTTATTCCCGCACTGAAACTGAGTTGCAACGTGGAAATTTCCGTGTGAAAGGTGACACCGTGGATATTTATCCTGCCTATTCCGATATTTGTTATCGTGTTGTGTTTTGGGGAGACGAAATCGAATCTATAGAAGTCATAGACCCTCTCGAAGGCTTCAGCACCGAGAAACTGGGAGATGTGGTTATTTATCCAGCCAATATTTTTGTTACTTCAAAAGAGAAAATCAAAGAGATAATTTACCAAATTCAGGATGATATGGTGAAGCAGGTTGACTATTTCAAGGAAATTGGCAAGCATTTGGAAGCTAAACGTCTTGAAGACCGTGTTACCTACGATTTGGAGATGATGCGCGAACTTGGTTACTGCTCGGGAATCGAAAACTACTCACGGTATTTTGATGGAAGGGATGTTGGGGCGCGCCCGTTTTGTTTGTTGGATTATTTCCCTAAAGATTTTTTAATGGTAATTGATGAAAGTCATGTTACCGTTCCGCAAATTAAAGCCATGTATGGAGGCGATCGCTCGCGCAAGAACAATTTGGTTGAATATGGCTTCCGTTTGCCCTCAGCTTTGGATAATCGTCCGCTAAAGTTTCATGAGTTTGAAACTATGATGAAAACCACCATCTTTGTGAGCGCCACTCCTGCTGACTATGAGCTTCAAATTTCGGAAGGGATAGTTGTTGAGCAATTGGTTAGACCCACTGGCTTGTTAGACCCTGTGATTGAAGTTCGCCCTTCGGAAAACGAAATTGACGATTTGCTCGAAGAAATTGACAATGTGGTTAAAAAGCGCGAAAAAATTCTTGTAACTACCCTCACAAAGCGAATGGCCGAAGAATTATATAAGTATATGCTGAAGCTTGATATTCGTTGCCGCTATATTCATTCGGACGTGGACACTTTAGACCGTATCGATATCATTCGCGACCTCCGTCTCGATGTGTTTGATGTGCTTATTGGCGTGAATTTGCTTAGGGAGGGCTTAGATTTGCCCGAAGTTTCGCTAGTGGCTATACTCGATGCCGACAAAGAAGGATTTCTGCGCTCGGAACGTTCGCTTACCCAAACAGCGGGAAGGGCTGCTCGTAACATCAACAGTAAGGTAATTATGTATGCTAGCAAAATCACCTATTCGATGCAACGCACCATAGACGAAACCAACCGTCGTCGTGAAAAACAAACGGCATACAACATTGCCAACAACATCACTCCTACTCAAATCATGAAAAGCAGAGAGGATATCATGAATCAAACCTCAGTGGCTGACTCTCGCAAACCTGATCGCAAGATTTATAGTGAAACCAACCGCATTGACGTAGCAGCTGACCCTGTTGTCCAGTATATGAATAAGGAACAACTCACCAAACTTATTGCTACTACCAAAAAGAATATGGATTTGGCGGCCAAAGAACTCGATTTTGTTGAAGCAGCGCGCTATAGAGATGAATGGTATGCCCTCAGCGAACGTTTGAAGCAATTGTAAACATTTATTCTTGAAAATGGGCGCACAAATAAAAGATTGGACGTTTTTACGCTTTTTTCAAACAAATAAACAAGCTTAAAGCAAAATCAAGGAGGATTATTTCTTAGATAAGGGAAAATTTGTACGAAATAATCAGGCTATATATATATTTTTTGCTCCGCTTTAAATTCAAAAAAATCAGGCAGAGCAAAGAAAAATTCATCAGGATAAATAAATAATATTAATTTTCGTTTTGATGTAAATTAATTCGTTTTGGGGTCAAAAGTATTGTTTGGGGACTTAGCAAAAAGTTTGTGTAATCTGAAAATTATCTTATTGTTACCTTCTATAAGGCAGTCAGATTAATAAAAAGCTAGTCCATGAGACTTTAGCCAAGTTCAATTGGCAAGGATTGATCTGTTCATTTTTCCTGCTTCCCCTTAATCGAAAGAGGTTCGAGGAGGTTTGAGCATCATTTACTTTTGCTTAAGTATTACTGTTTGATGAAGGTTTTCTTTCGTCATCCTTTTTT
>CAIXTV010000231.1 GCA_903922465.1 uncultured bacterium | reverse complement strand
TTTGACATAATGATTTGTTTTAAGATGAATGAATAAATTAATTACCGAGCAAATGTACTGTAACATCAGCCTGAATGCAAATTTTTAGGCGTCAAAACATCAAACGCGTCCGCAATGGCGTCCGCAAAAAATTCAGCTATCCCTTATGCTTATTGAAAAGTTTATTTCAATATTTCTGTAAGGTTTTTATTTTCGGAATTAGGAGGTTATTAATTTTTTAGGCAGATTCCGAAAATGAGAAATTCGATAAGACCTATTGATTGTCAAAGGTTTTTATTGTACGAATATTGAAATTCTGAGAAAGCAAGGTTAAAGCACATAATTCGATTTCGATAAAGCTCCTCTCCGCAAGCGGTCGAGGTATCTACAAGGAATAATTATTCTATTCGCCTCAAGAGGCGGAGTATTAAACTCATTTATCCCGACGAGCTATGCTGTCGGCATTCGTTCAACTTAGAATTTTCACTTTGCTGCCGCTCGTAAAAATTTAGTTTCACGAATGAAAATCATAGCTGAAATCATTGCTTTTTCCGAAATTAAGCTTTCACTTTTTTATTATCACTATATTTTTTCAATATATCCTTAAGGAAAACCATGACTTCCGACTCATAGGTTTTATTTCGAAAAGCATCATGAACCACTTTCCGAAAATAATCTCTACCCGGATATTTTTCACCCACAGGAGGTTCAAGTATTTCCTGAAAGAAAAATGCCAAACCCGTATTTTTAAACATGCTGATTCGTCCACTTTCCATCAGCTTCTCGAAAAGCACAATAAAAGCAATCAAGTATTGAGGTTTTAAAGTAATCTTACGAGGGAAGTCCGTTTTCTGGAAAAGAAACTCTATCATATCGGTAGGTTTAATTCCCTTAAACAACTTCTTTACATCTCTAATGAAAGCCACGAGAAAGATGTTCTTTATGTCTTCTCCAGCAAAGAGATGGAATATAAGATAATTATCCGCATTGTTATTTCTATGTGCCTTTTTGCTTTTCGCATTCATGCTAATTTCAGCTTTCAAATCAGCAAGGCTAATCGTATTATCAATAACAACAAACTGCCACACCGATCTTCCCAAATCCGATAACATTATCTCCCTATATGCCTGATAATATAGGTCTTTATAAGGGTAAGTAAGCACAATTAGTTCATCAAAAATCCGCATTCCCAATTGATACAATAGCCTTAAGCTATCATTTTTACTTCCATTTGTCAGCTCAGTTTGAGCCACATCATAAAACATTGAAACATAAGCCTGCATGGTTTCTCTAAAATACTCAAGTGCATCAACAGCCCCATTTCTCTCCAAATAATCATAAAACGACTTTAACATTTCCGCAATTTCATCATTCAAATGGAGCTCATTCAGCAAACAAATAAGCTCTTTCCTCTCCGGATTATCATATTGATGTTTCAAAAAATCAGAAAATCTCTTCATCTTAGGTGGGGTTTGGGATTTGGGATGTAAAGGTAGAGATAATTTTAATGAGAAAGAAAAAATGATAGGGTGGGATTGATTTATTTGTACTTTTGAAGGATAAACATATAAGTATGATACCTGATAATATTACAGAGCAACATGTACTTCAAGCTATAGAAAGAATAGATAAAGAAGGAATAAAATGGCCTTTGACAAAATCAAGAAAATATGATCTTCTTTTTAATGAAAAGGTATATCCACCTAAATATATCTTTTATATAGCCAATGAAATAGCAAATGGTGATAATTTATCACATTTAGCGTTCCATACAAGCGAAGCTATCACGTATCTTAAAAAGTTAAACCCAAATTTTGTTATTCAAGAAAAAAGCACTGATCAGGTAAAAGATTTAGTTGAAAAGTATAAAGGTATAATCCGGAATAATGGTATTGAAGGAGAGCTTTATAAGTGGCAATTATTGGAACAATTCAGAGGAAAACCCGATGTTGATGCAGAGGATTTCAATGCGGAAATAAGAAGTATTAAGTTTTCAAATTTAATTTATCAATTGGGTCTTGGCGTCATTAAGGATATTGCAAAAGAGCGTACTGAGGCTTGTCGAGATTGCTTTAAAGCTCTTTTTGATGAAAATACTGACCTTAAAACAAGATTGAAATTCTTTGATGAAGAAACGCTTAAAATTTACAGAGAATTTAAACCTGATGAAAATCTTTCAAATTTTCAGGATGAAAGATCAATGTCTACTTACCTTACTTTTCATAATCCTGATAAATACACTTTTTTCAAAGATTCATTCTATAAGAAATTTTGTAAACTACTTGGAATTGAAGCCAAAAAGAAAGGTGAAAAATACATACATTATCTTGAATTAATAAATGATTTTATTGATGAATATATCAATGATGACCAAGAGCTAATTGATTTAATTGAAAAGACTATCCCAGCAGGATATTTTAACGATACTCAACACAAAATTCTTGCTCAGGATATTTTATTTCAGACGTTGGAAAATACTTCTGATGCCATAAATTATTGGATTTTTCAGGCTAATCCCGAATTGTACAATGTAGTTGCCGCAATAAATGCTAATGCACTTGGAACATGGAGAGTAACGAGGCATAAGGAAGATATAAAGGCGGGTGATAAAATAATCTTATGGTTAACAGGAAAAGCTCAAGGATGTTATGCTTTGTGTGAAGTAATTTCTGAAGTTTATGAAGGTGTTGAAGATGAAATTGAATTGAAATATTACTCTGATAAAAACACAAATGTAATTTCACCAAGAGTTAGAATAAAAATCACTCACAATCTTACTTTAAACCCAATTACGAAAACTCAAATTGAAACTTTTAATGAGTTGGCTGAATTAAAAATAGGAAATCAAGGAACTAATTTTTCTGCAACTAAAGAGGAATATGAAACTTTATTAGATATTATTAACTCCAGCAGTAATGAAATTTACCTAATAGTAAAAGAGTCTTTGGATAAGGGAAAAGTGAATATATTCCTTTCATTCTTAAGAGATTTCGTAAAATCAAATAATCTAAAACCTGATGATGAAAGATTAAGCTTTAATGTTCGCAAAAGTCATAATCGTTTGGTATTCATTGTAGGGAGTAGATATACTTTAAGTATTGAAAAAAAGAACAATAAAACTTTATTTTCATTTATTTCAAAAAACATAGTAAGTAAAAACTTTGAAGAGTTTAAAAATCCAAAGATTGAGACTGAAGCATATTGGAATTCTAATGAAAATATTAGTGGTTTTGAAGAAGTAATTAATGAGGGGATTCTCATTGAGCTAAATAGGTCATATAAATGTCCGTTTAGAAAATATAGCAATCATGAATTTATGAAAGATGTTTTTCAATTAGATATTAATATGAATAATGAAAATAATAAAATGGAATTTCCACTCAACACAATATTCTATGGTCCCCCCGGAACTGGAAAAACATACAATACTGTTTTAAGGGCAGCTCAAATTATTGAAAACAGAATAATTACAGATTATCCTGAAGCACTAAGCGTTTTCAATAAACATTTAGGTGACAGATTGGAGTTCATTACCTTTCATCAGAACTACAGTTATGAAGATTTCATTCAAGGCTTGAGACCAGATGTAGAAAACGAAGGTAGTTTAAGTTTTGAAAGGAAGGATGGGGTTTTTAAGAGGATTGCGGATAGGGCACTTAAGAATTTGAAAGATGCTGAAAGACCAACAGAAGCAAAAAGAAACTTCGATATTGTATTCAACGAGTTTATTTCACCTTTAAACAATGGAGACGTTGAAGAAATTGAAATTCCTATGAAGAAAGTGTCTTATTACATAACAAGCATCGGGAATAAGTCCATTGATTTCAGAAAAAATGATGGTGATTCAAAGCATTCATTAAGTATTGATACACTTAAAAAAATGTATGATAAGGAATCAAACGACCTTATAATTGGCGGCCTTCAACCATATTATAATCCCATCTTATCTATTCTTTTAGAAAAGGGAAAATACAATGTAGAGAAAATCAGTCGTGAAAATTTTGTAATCATCATCGATGAAATCAATAGAGCAAATATATCAAGGGTATTTGGGGAATTAATAACATTGATTGAATGTGATAAAAGATCGCATGGAGAAATACCTTTAAGATGTACACTACCTTCAGGAGAAGAGTTTATTGTTCCCTCCAATCTTTATATTATTGGTACAATGAATACTGCTGATAAATCAATTGCTTTGCTTGATATTGCACTTAGAAGAAGATTTGAATTTGAAGCAATGTATCCTTTATATAAAATAGAAGGATTCGAAATTGATGATGTTGAAATTCTTCAAAAAATAAATAAACGAATTAAAGAGTTGAAAGGACATGATTTTCAAATAGGTCATTCCTATTTCATGGGTAAAAATTCTGATTTAATTGAAAGAATGAATAAAAAAGTAATCCCACTTTTGTTGGAATACTTTATGAATGATGAAAAGGAAGTTAAAGGAATTCTACTAAGTGCAGGATTGTCAATAGTAGAAGATTCCTGGCCTTTAAAAATCAACGGAATATTATGATAAATCTCTTTGAATACCAGAATAAGCAAGAATTCGATGGCTCATTTAATGGACTTGAGGATTTTCTGGATGATATCTGGCGAAAAAGAGAAAAGAACTCCTTTTATATAAATGAGGATGTTGACAAAATTGAGGTTCAGCAATTCCTTCAGTTTTTTCATAAAACAAATGAATTAAAATCGAATAAATATGTTGGAGTAATTCATTTTGAAGGCAAAAGGATTAACTTATTACCCAAAATATTTTATGATTCTTCAAGAGACTCACAACTAGATGTTCCTAATATTCAAAATCATATTTTATGGTGGTTGAGCTATTGCCGAAAGATTAAATTTCCAAGCTATCAAAGTTCTTTGGGAAGCATTCAAAATGATTTCTTCGAAGTGTTAATCTATTTGTTTTCAAAATACACTAGAGCACTTCTTTCTAGTTCGGTTTATCAGCAATACGAAGAAGTTGATAAAGAAATTAGTTATATAAAAGGGCGCTTAAACACAAATGAATATATCAACGAGAATCTGAGCAAAGCACGCTGGCATTTACTTAATTGCACCTATGATTCATTTGTGGTAGATAATAAATTCAATCGCATTATTAAGCAAGTTACAACTCTTCTTTTCAATGAAACTTCAAGTGCCGATAGCAAGAAAAACCTTCGCGAAATTTTGTTTATCCTAGATGAAGTCAGCGATACAAGATCTACGGCGGAAGAATGTTCAAGCATTCAATTTAATCCCATGTTTGGCGATTTTGAAATTGTAAGGGATTATTGCTACTTGTTTTTAAAAAACTGCATTTCACTTGAATACAAGAATAATTTGAAGCTCTTTGCTTTTTTACTTCCAATGGAATATGTTTTTGAGGACTTCATTTTTGGATTCATTGAAAAAGAAATTAAAGAAGTGAAAGCCAAACCCCAAATTGGTTCAACGTATTTAGATCAGGGTGAAACCTTTTCATTACGTCCCGATTTATTTATTGAAATAGATTCAAGGAATGTAATTGCTGACACCAAATATAAAATAATCTATTCGGACGACAAAGACCCTAAGAGTGGTATCTCTCAGAATGATTTATACCAGATGTTAGCCTATGCTGTTCGTTTTAAAATAAATGAAATCATTTTATTTTACCCGGATAATATCAAAAATTATCAAGTTAAGGAAAGCAATATTATAATAAAAGACGAATTAGCAGAGGGCTCTGAAATTAATATCAAAACTTACCAATTGCCAATTATTAACCGTGATTTATTTGATCAGGAAATTAACTCAGAAAAAGAGTTATCGAAGATGTTTGAAAATACTCGAATCAAATTAATTGATAAGATAAAGGAGATACTTTTATTTTCCCCGATTACCCCCTCTGAGTGATAAATGATAAAGCACAGAATTTACACTTCTGCTCGGCACATAAAAGGATATGCAATCATCTGTTTTGGGAAACACATATTCTAATTAGGAACAATAAAGATTTATCAAGCTTTTACAACAGACTCTGTAAGGGAATAAAGTAATAAAGTAAAGAATTGCAGGCACTCAAGCTGTTACTAAAGTAATAAAGTTTGATTTCTCTGTGACAAATCTTTATTCACAGAATTATTTTCAATTATCTTTTTAGTAAAAAAAGAATTCACGTTGGATCTATATGAATTGAATTATTTGTAATTTTGAACTGTCTTTTAGTTTATCATGATAAATAATTCAAATTAAAACTATTAGGAATAGAAGAAAGATCTATCCTAAACAACAATACTTAACTACAAAACCATAAAACAAAAACTTTATTACTTTAGTAACAAAACAATAACCTCATTGATTTACAACTTTATTACTTTATTCAATGAAAATAAAGTAATAAAGTTTGCCTTCTCTGAACAGAAAATTATTCAATCAATAAGAACAAAAAACCACCTAACCATTTTAATTATGAAAAAGAATTTAGGACCCGTAAATGCACTTTATCCCATGCCAATTGTATTAGTGGGAACAGTAGTAGATGGTAAAATCAACTACATTAACATTGCACATGTTGGCATCATTGACATGAATACTCTATCAATAAGCATGGGGAAAGTCCATTATTCTAACAAGGGAATTAAGGAAAACAAAACCTTAAGTATTAATTTGCCTTCAGAGGATATGGTTGTGGAAGCTGATTATGTAGGTCTTGTATCAGGAGCAAAGGAAGATAAGTCGCAAGTGTTTGAAAGTTTCTTTGGAGAGTTGAAAAATGCTCCTATGATAAAAAATGCTCCTGTTAGCATGGAATGCGAGGTCATTGATATTCTTAATATGCCAAATCATGATGTGTTTATAGTAAAACCTAAAAACACTTATTGCGATGAAGAAGTACTAACAGAGGGCAGAATTGACTTGTCAAAAGTAAAACCTATGTTTTTCGATATGTATCAAAAGAAATACTGGAAACTAGGAGAAGCTTTTGCTAAATGTTGGTCAATAGGGAGAGATTTTGTAAAATAAATCCCTCTTCAGAGCTACAAATATAAGTTATATGTGGTTTAAACTGATTATATAATTCGGCTTTTGACTAAGGATAATTTAAAATCACTCCTCATTTCCTATAAGTAAATTCAAACCTATACCCAATTTCCCTTACGATTGAAAATAAGTCGGCTTTAAAATATTCAACCTAAAGTTTTCTTTGTATTTTTGTGTTGTCATTTTAAAACAAAGCCATGGACTTAATTTTCCTCAACAAATCGACATCAAAAATCATCAAAACCAACGAAGAAGTATGTGTGTATTGTAATCTCTTAATTTTCGACACTTTATATTATACCTCAATTATTGCATTGGCAATTAAACGTCATCAAATCATTTCATTATTAAACGAAGCAGAAGTTATCAAGTTCTTTTTGGGGTGGTCAAAGGAAAAAGAAGATTTAGCTGAAACGGCAATAAAAGTAAAGACTTGGTGCGATGAATATAAAAGGGTTATGAAAGTAAAGCATAAAAGTAAAGATAACTTATATACTATCAATTGCTATAAATCAATAGTAAAAGATATTAGGAATCTTTTATTTGAAGACTCCAAACTTGTTTTAATGGAACATAATTTATGGGAATTGTTCGGTTTTGTTGATGATAAAGTAATAAATATATTACCCCTTGAAAAAGAAGGAGATGAAAAATGTGGAGACCCTTTTCTAAATTTTATTGTTGAAAAAATATCGAAAAGAGAATGTGTGTTTTTTCTCGATCCAATAATTAATGATCTGTTTAACTATATCAATTCTGAAGCAACTGAAAATGCACAATATGATTTTGTCTCCATTCCTCTTTGGGATTTTCCACTCTTTATTGGGATTAGCTATCAAGAGATGAAATACACAAGAGATCAACTTCAGGATGTGTTTAAGCCTTTTAATGCAAGCTTAGAAGAATTATTAGAAAAACTCCTCCCTATTCCATTTACACAAGAGAATCTGCCTGAAATAAAACAATTGTATCAGGAACTAATTAGTCAACATATTAATCCGGTTAAGGAAGCTATGGATGAGAGTATTTATCTTTTAAAACAAAAAAATAGCCTTTCTAAAGAGAGTACTCTATCCTATTGCCTTGGAATCACTTCAGCCGAAATACTGATTGACTTTTATGAAAAAACTGAAATTATTTTACCTTATGTTGCAAGTGAAATCAAACAACAAGTAAGCAGACATATCGATTTGAAAACAGCCTTTGTGTTTACATACTGCATCAAAGAAAAAGACAAAATCATCGCAGCTCCCCTTCATGTTGACAAAACAAAATAGAGGAATAGAAAAAAGGCTTGCAACACTATTTTATCAGCATTACAGCTCCTGCATAAATATGTTCAATATTATTCATTTCCACTACTTTAAATCGATACACATAAGCCCCCTGCATGCATATTTTCTCCTGATATGTACCATCCCATCCTTTTTCAGGATCTTTAGTCTGAAAAATCAATTCCCCCCAACGGTCGAATATTAATAATTCAAAGTTATCTGTTTTAAAACCATAACCTTTACCATTGAATATTTCATTCTTATTATCCTCATTTGGCGAAAAAGTATTGGGAATAAAGTAGGTGAAGCCGTCACCTATAATCACATGTTTAATGACGGTATCGGCACATTGTCCATTATGAACAATTAACATTACAGGGTAATCACCTGAAACACTATAAGTATGAATAGGGGATTCTTGAGTTGAGGAACTATTACCAGCATCACCAAAAAACCAAAGCCATTCATTTGCATTAATTGATGCATCGTAAAAATGAATTTCAGGCGAATAAATATCCGTCACCCAAGGATTAGCTGTAAAGTCAGCCAAAGGATTTGGTAAGACATTGATAGTATCAAATCCAATAGCAACGCAACCCGATAAGGCAGTTGCACTAAGAGTTACAATAAAACTCCCCGAATTATAATAAGTATAATTGGTTGAAGCCAAGCTTGAAACATCTGAAGTGCTTGAAGGATCACCAAAATCCCAATGAAGTGTATTAGGATCAATAGTCCCATCATTCACAAAATTAAATTGCACTGCTAAAGGCACACAACCTACATCAGGAGTTGAAGTAAAATTGATGATACTAATATTTAAAAGAGACACTGTGACCGTAGCTGTTGAGCTACACCCCCCTGAGGTAATCCCTGTAACCGTATAAACGGTAGTTGCAGACGGACTAACATTAACAGTTGAACCCAATAAGCCAACAGGCGCCCAAGAGTATATAGAAGCTCCCGTAGCAGTTAAACTAGATGATTGACCTAAACAAATTGATAAAGGTGAGGCTGTGGCAATAATTGTGGGAATTGCATCTACTATAACATTTACGGTGTTTGTAAGACCACATTGACCTGCATTGGGGGTGAAAGTATATACAGTAGTGCCAGATGTAGTGGTTGAAATCACAGCAGGACTCCAAGTTCCCACAATATTATTGAAAGAGGTATCGGACAAAGGAGGAGGAATGTCTCCAACGCAATAAGGTCCTAATGAATTAAACGTGGGTGTAATACCCGAAGCAACACTTATGTCCATGGTTGTAGTAGAAGCACATTGTCCGGCATTAGGAGTAAAAGTATATGATGTTGTTCCAATTGCTGTGGTGGATATGATTGATGGAATCCAACTACCACTAATGCCATTATTGGATGATGAAGGTAAAACTGCTGGTGTCGTACCAACACAATAAGGGCCTAAAGGAGTAAAGATAGGAATAATATTTGAAGTTATGTCTATACTCATAGTAACAGGAAGAGCACATTGCCCCACTGTTGGGGTAAAAGTATAAACAGTAATACCAAGTGTTGCTGTAGTTATGGTTGAAGGGCTCCAACTACCATTAATGGCATTAGTTGATGCAATAGGCAGAGTTCCCGGAGTAGTTCCAACACAATAAGGACCTAAAGGAGTGAAAATTGGGTTAATTCCTGATGTCACTAAAACACTCATTGTAAAAGTTCCAGCACATTGACCAGGATTTGGAGTGAAAGTATATACTGTTGTTCCCGCAGTAGCTGTTGAAACAGTCGTTGGACTCCATACTCCAGTTATGCCATTGCTTGAACTTGTGGGCAATACAGCAGGAATTGCTCCAACACAATAAGGGCCTAAAGCAGTAAATGTAGGAATATTTCCTGATGTAAGAGTTACCAGAACAGTACTTGTCTGTATGCAACTACCAATAGTCCCTGTAACTGTGTAGGTGGTAGTAGCAGTAGGAGTAGCTGTTACAGGTGAACCTGTCGAAGGAACAGTTGTTGGAGACCAGGAATAAACATATGGAGAAGCAGAAGTAGCTGTTAAAGTAGTGCTCTGTCCCAGGCAAATAGAACTTGGAGTGGCTGTAGCAACAATAGGATCGGGAGGATTAGCTGTGATGTTGCCAATAAATATATACTGATACTGACTAATGCCATATCTTGGAGGATTGCCCACTGGAGTTGGGACATTGGTAGGTAAATCCTGATTTGAATAGACTACAGTTATTGTTTTAATTAAATCTGTTGCAGTGCCCACAGAAACAGGTTGATTTAGGCATTGACCCTGCAGTTTATTTGCCATTATAATCAAACTTGAAGCAGAAGTAGAAGTCGTAACAGGACCATTATTACTAGTTAATATTGGAGTGACTGCTGTTCCGTCACATTTCGTAGATGTTATGGTTGCTTTATCTTGATAATAGGCATAATTATAAGAACCATCATTATAGAAAGGTTCAGTGAAGTCGAAAATATTAAAAGTGGCGGGTCCTTTAACTCCTTGAGGGAAAGTAAAAGTAACCGTAATACTGTTGTTCCAAACACCTGTCCCTGTACTGTTCCCTGCTCCTGACATTTCTAAACGTAAGCCGGTTTGATTAGAACAGTTTTGAGCCACGGAACCTCCTCCACCCCCAAGTCCATTTGTACCAATGGATGTTCCTTGCCACTGCTGTGTACCACCACCACTTGATGTTATTGCAACGTTACAATTTGCAGCTACTGTAAAAGCGGTAGAATGTTGTGGAATACTTGCTAAAGAAAATGTTTGAGAGAAAGCTTGGTTAAAATAAAGACTGGTTAAAAAGATAATATTGATAAAAAGACAGGTCTTCTTCATATTATTGAGTTAGTTGAGTTAGAGATTCTAGTAACAAGACAATATTTCTACTCTAAAAGATGCCTGAAAGAAAAAATATTTTTCATTTGAGAATAATAGACAAAATGGTCGTTAATTTTCAGTACTTATATTCAAGGGGTAAAAAGAAAGTTATCTATCTTCTACCATCAATAGAACAATAAATGAATGTTGTATCTTTTGGCAACTGAATATTATTTCAACAAAAGAACAGTTCCAACATACATATATTCCTTGTTATATAAATCTACTATTTTAAATTTATAAACATAAATACCTTCGTTGCAAATTTTGCCATTATATTTTCCATTCCAGCCTTCTTCGGGGTCTTTTGTATGGAAGATTTCTTCGCCCCATCTGTCAAATATTGATAATGCAAACTCATCTGTTTTAAAACCTATTCCCTTGCCGTTGAAATTTTCATTTTTATTATCTTCATTAGGTGTAAAAGCATTAGGGATGAAATAATCGACAGGCTCATATATTGTTATTGTGCTTTCAATAGTATCGATACAAAAATCTGGAGCCCCACTGTTTACGATGAGTTGTAAATTATAAACACCAGAAGTAGCATAGGTATTTTGAGGATTTGGAAGTGTGGAAGAATTTCCATCACCAAAAGACCAAGAATAATTGATTGCACCTGAACTTGTGGAAATAAAATTCACGGTTGCTGGAGTTATATTGTAAGTAGGATTCCAAATAAAAGATGCTAAAACAAAAGAATTAGTGGTAATGCTGAAATTAGCATTCACCGTACAATTTAAAGAGTCTCTTACAATGACAGAATAATTCCCAGAGCAAAGATTTTGGACACTGTCCGAACTAGCACTAATCCCAGACCAACTATAGGTATATGGGGGAATTCCTGATGTAGGATTTATCACTATACTTCCATTGCACGATCCTTCACATGTTTCATTGATTTTGCTTGAATTAAAAGTCATGGCTATTGAAGGATCAATAGTTACTTGTGAAACAGTGTTGCAATTAGATGCATCAGTAACAGAAACATTGTAGGTGCCAGGGGCTAAACCATTAATGGTTTGAGCTGTCTGAACAGGACTTGTATCCCAAATATATGTAAAAGGACTATTGCCAAAAGCCCAAACCGAAGCCGATCCATTGTTCAAACCACAACTTGTGTTAATTTTGGAAACTGAGTCGGATAGACCTCCTGTAGAAGTCAACACTGTATCACAAATTGATGAGCATAAACCATCGCTCACAGTTACAGAGTATATTCCAGCAGGGATTCCATTTGCTACATTTGTAGTATTGACAGGAGTAGTATTCCATAAATAGGTATATGCTCCTGAACCTTGAATACCAACAACTGCAATAACGCCATTGCTTGCTCCACAAGTAGGTTGGGTTACCAATACATAGTTGCATGCTACTTGTATTATATTAAAATCGAAACTTGTTGGTGAAGCAATATTCCCACACAAATCGGTAACAGGCCCAATTAGACTTAAGGTATATAAACCACCTATGCTAATAGGTGGAGAAAAAGTTAAAGTATAAATATGCTCCTGATTTCCTCCTACTGAACAAGCCTGGCCTGCAACAGCTGTAACAGTATGAACACCATTTGGTCCGATTAAAGTGAAATCTGAGGCATCAACTGTATTACACAATACATTTTCGGAGAAAGTTACCGTAATGCTTGTTGCATTACAACTAATATTGGTGTCGATAGAAACCATAGATGGGGGAACATTATCGTAAATGCTAGAAGTAGAATTTGTGAAGTCAAGGTTGAAACCAACAGTTGAACCTGTCCAGTTTTGAATGTTTAAATAATATCTTTGCCCAACAGTAACATTTATGGTCGCATTATTAGATGGAGCAGTATTAAGCACTGATGGATCCTGACAATTGGTATTTGTATTTGGGGTAAGGGTATTGGCGCCAGTTACACCATAAGTGTTAGCGGCATTACAACTTGCAACCATTTGGGAATAGAGTGAAGTGTTCTGTAAATCGGCACAGCTAAAGTTGGTGAGGTCAAATAAAACCCAATCATAATCGGAATTTGGACCGTTTGGAGTAATACGAAAGTCGAGTACTCCGGGGGTTTGTATTTGGAAGGTATACCAAACTGAGTTTGCTTCAGGGTCGACACACATGCCTGAAGCACAACTTCCATAGCCTGTATAATCAATTATATTTCCTGCTCCTGAAAAAGAATTTGCTTGATTATAAGTACTCTGACATACAGGAATGGCTCCTATACAATCCTGAACTGATTGACTGTATGTAAATCTTCCAAAAAGAAAAAACATACTTATACACCCAAAGAATATTGTTCTCTTCATCTTGTACTCCTTATTGTTAAAAGTATAAGACTATTATTAAGGACTAAAAGTTGCCTGACTTAATTAAAATAATCATCTTAAAGGTACAGTACCCATTTAATCAGCGCATTTCAATCTAAAGAAATTTAGTATGCAAAAAAAAAGCGCTTCAAATGAAGCGCTTTAATTATAAAGTTCAGTTTATTTATGTCCGCTGCAATTTTTCATATCCTTGCAACCTGCTGAGCCCTTTTTACACATAGTAGTATCACATTTTGCAGAAGCAGTTCCTTTAGTTTTTGCATTTTTATCGGTACAGGTTGATGCACATTTTTTTTCACATGATGCATTTTTACTGTCGGTTTTTGCTCCAACGTTAGTAATAGATTTGCCTGCATTTGCTTTTGTTGCATCTGCTTTGCATTCAGTTTTCTTACCTGCTTTAGCGCATTCTTGTTTTGAACCACCACAAGTTTTGGAACATTGTGCATTTACTGTTGTTGCACTTGCAATTAAAGCAATTGCGAAGATTAAAAGAAATTTTTTCATTTTATTGATTTTTTTGTTGTTTATTTAATTTATGATTTGTTTGGGTTGTTTATTGTAACAATCTATCAGCAAATAAGTTTTCGGTGTTTCAACTTATTTGTTACCCTCTGAATTTCTATTTGAGTCTCATATCATCTTGGGAGGTCGCCAAACAGATTCAAGGGAGCTGGTGTAAATTGTAGCAATATAGCTTGCAAAATGTTTGCTCAAATAAATTGGTTTAAATGTAAGTGTAATGGTTTTTGGAATCACGAAATGAAGATTGCTGCATCCGAAGAAAGGAGTACAATTCCCTTTTTGGCACGCATTGTCTTTCTTTTTTTCATTTTTCTTTTCGCATGGCTTCACATTATGGCAGCACGTTTTCTTGCAATGCGCTTTCTTTTCATCAAGCTTCAGACTTACAAATGAAGGTAAGACCAACAATGACAAAATATAAAAACTCAATATGGCTGCAAATGTTTTCATTGTGGCAAAGATACTATATTTTGTTTTAATGAGATGAAAATATTTTTAAAGTAGTTTTTTTCTGAAGTTCTGAGGGATAACGAGACCTTAGGGTTTTTATTATATTTTCGCTTTTAGTTTATTCTCTTTGATTGGATTTATTAGCAAGAATAAGATTTGAAATTACTTCGAATCTTTAGCATTTAGTTCTATGTAATTATATATTAATTGTTTTTGAGAACTGTCGATTTGAGCCCTTTTCTGCATTTTATCCAACAAAGGCCTCCATTCTTGATTGCTAAATTGTTGAGGGAGATATAAATTGTGACAACTACTGCATTTATTCACATATAAAGCCCTTCCTGATTTTAGTTCCCCGAGTGAAGTATTATGCTTTTCTGCATCCTTTTGTGTTGGAATATAAAGGGTGATAGCGCAGGCAGAAAAAAGAATTCCTACAATCAGGAAAAACCCAATTTCTCTAGAAAACATAAGAAAAAATCAAGCGGGTTTGAAGTTTTTCATTATCGCTAAGTTCTTGATTCGAAGTTATTAGATTTGATATTTGTGGCATACAACTCAGATTAACCCAAAAACCTGACATGTTATACGACAAACCTAAACCTGCAGATAATACAGAGAATTTCCATTCATTTTCTTCATAAAGGTTATTGCTTGAAAGTTCCATGGCGAGATAAAAGTTTTTATGAAGTTGATATGCCAATCCATAATTCAAATTGAGTTTAATTTCATGCTCTTTATTTACAACAATCTGGTCATTATTATCGCTAAATTCATTCTTAAACTCATATTCGCCCGATACATTTAAAGCTTGAGTGACTTTCCCAATTTGTTTATCTAAAATTATCTTTGCTTCCAATTCTGTTTCTTCAGTTCTAAGGGTATATTCGAAATACACTGCTGAACCTATGCGGTTTGCCGTAGGATCGCTCAGCTTTAGTTTCCATTCGTTAGCAAAACTATAGGCGCTTTCGGCAACTAAATGATCAACATTGCCGGCAGTTTCTATGCCTTTTGAATAGCCATAATTAAGATAGAAAGCCGTTTGCAGTTTTGAACCTAATCCTACCTCAAATTCGAGGCGATGTTCGAAAGCCCTATAGTATTTAAGCCTTTGATTGCGCATAGTAGTCCATACTTCAAGTTCCTTTTGACCTTTCCCTAAGACATTGCTTTGATAAGTATTGGTGAAAAGGCGGTCTTGTGCCTGTGTGTTTATTGAAAATAGGATAAAAACCCCAATTATAATTTTATTTATCATGAAGGTAATAAACATTTAGCATTTCAAATAGTTCAATTTCAAAGGTCATTTTCTGTGACATAAAAAAAATGAATTGCGAAAAACACAGCACAGCACAGAATAGGCCTTATAGGAGGCAGATATTAACCCTTCCTTAATTTTCTATATACCCTTAATCCCCATTTTTCTCATTAAAATTGAAGCATTCATGCTAGTGCAAACTCCCTGATTCAGGAGGTAATCGAAGTATAATTCATCGCCATTAATTTTAATATTGAAGTTATAGTTTTCGATATTGGTGGGGAAATCGTTCTTCATTTCGGTAAGGGCAAGGTCGTGAGTAGCAATAATACCCACGGCATGATTCGCAATAAATTGTTTAATGAGGGCAGTCGAACCAATATGGCGGTCGATAGAATTGGTTCCCCTTAAAATCTCATCGAGTAAAAAGAAAACCTTTTGGTTATTCTCAACTTCTTTAATTATTGATTCTATTTTCTTCAACTCGGCGAAGAAAGTTGAGGTGTTGTCCTTCAAAGAATCGCTTATACGCATACTCGACAAAATTCTCACTGGCGAAAAAACAAAGTCGCGAGCGCAAACACAGCTTCCTGCCATTGCAAGTATCATATTAATGCCCAAAGTGCGCAAGAAAGTGCTTTTCCCCGACATGTTTGAACCACTTATAAGAATGACTTTGGCCGTCCCATCCATTGAGAAATCATTGCAAACTCTTACCGTTTCAACAATGAGAGGATGTCCCAATTGATTAGCAATGAAGACAAAATGCTTATCGCTCATAGTTGGAAAACAGTAATCGGGGTTGTTGAAATGAAAATTGGCAAAACTCGATAATGCTTCGAAACCAGCAACACTATCAAACCATTGCTCTAAATTTGCATTTCTTTGTTTCCATTTATCGAGCCTACTCACCTGATGAATGTCCCAAAAAAGCAAAATGTTTAAGAAAGGATGTACATATACGTTATATCTTACATCAAAATCGTCGACTATGCCCGAAAGTTTTTTTATTTCCTTTGAAGCCAATCTATAATCAGAATGCAAAAGCGCTTTTAAATCCTTTAATTTAGACGAATCAAAACTTTCATTTTCAATTAGCTGAAGAACTTCATGGTAAATTTTCAATACATTAGAATTGTCGCTCACTTCCTGATGCGACCGTTTCACTATTGGGTTTGCCCTTCTGATAATGATTAAATGCAGGAAGATTAAGGCTGCTAGCCACCAGCCAATAGGGAAAACAAAGGCAAGTCCTATTGAAACTAAAGTCATGGCCGACAAAAGTTTGCACATCATCATATAGGCTTTGCTGAAAGATAAGGCTGTTGAGCTTTTCACCCAGTTTAATAGACGAGGCAAGGCATTCTCGTTTTTCTTTAATGAAAAACCTTTAAAAAACACCCTTTGGCGCCAGTCAATCTTAGGGCCTAATTCTTTCACGGCTTCATTTCTACTTTTAATTTCGGCATTTCCGGCAGGATATAACAGCCAGCTAGCAAGCAATTCGCTGCTTTTGGGAAGGGTTGTCCTATTTATGAATTGAAATAAGGAAGAAGGTCCCACAATGTCAAGGTCGTGAGCGTAAGGATGAAGTTCGGTTTTAAATCTCTTACCATCGTCAAAGAAATCAGAATTTCCGTTGAGGCAGTTAATTTCGTTTTCATTCAACATCACTAAAACTTCACATTCCTTTCGTTTAGAGGAATTTTGCCTGTCTATTCTAACCGTAATTATGAAAAATATGGTAAAAATGACACCTTCGAGAATAGCCACAAAAATCCAGTTTTGAAACAAGCAAACAAAAAGAACAATGCCTACTAGCATGACTAATAAGCGATAAAAAGGGAGTTTGCGATCTCGGGCAATGCATTCTTTTTCTATTGTGGAGAAATCAGCTATTCGTTGACGATAAAAAGTTTGTAAATCCACTCTTGTTTTTGAGGGCAAAAGTACTGAATTTCCAATAATCGCTTAAATTCTCTTCCTAATTTGCATTAAAGCCTGTTTACGCAAAATATTTTATACTCCCCTGAAAATATACTATTTCGTATAATTTGCTAATTATCTGCATACTACAAATTATACTATTTATACTATTTTGCTAGATGGTAATACTATTATTCTGGATTTGGTCGAATTTTTGCTAGACGCTAATACTATTTCATTAGATGATAATACTATTGCTCTAAATGGTAATACTATTGCTCTAGATGGTAATACTATTGCTCTAGATGGTAATACTATTGTTCTAGATGGTAATACTATTGCTCTAGATGGTAATACTATTG
>CAIXTV010000230.1 GCA_903922465.1 uncultured bacterium | reverse complement strand
GCAGCCGATCAACTTGCCAAACCCATTGCCGAATTTGGCTTGCCTAAGCTGCGGACCAACATCCGTAAACGAAACGCCGAAGCCCTGCTTACCGATCTTGCGGTGCTGCTACGCGAAATTGACAGCAACATACACGCCTTGGAAGCCAAGGGGTTTACAGCCGCCATGCGGCAGGAATTTGTTGACGACCGCACCTTTATTGATAGCCACAACCGCCAACAAAACACCCTGATGAACCAGCGCAGCGAGCTCACAGCCGAAAACAAAGCCCAGTTGCTCGATTACTGTCACGATATTGCCGAACTGATGAGCGTCGGCAAACTTATATACAAAAACGACAAGGTAAAGGCAAAGGAATATACCTTTACCAACCTCCACTCAAGGGTAAGGCGCGATAGCAAAAAGGCTGTGAAAAGTGGTGAAGGTGTGGTAGGTGATGGAGGTGGAGTTGTTGGGGGATAGGATAGTGATCAGTGGCGCGCATCTGAAAAAAGGTGCGTGCCGTAGGGAGGAAACCAAATTTTACCGGAACTCGTCTGAAAAGAAGACGCATACCTACGGATGGCACGAATCTCAAAATAAGATGCACAGCAATAGGGAGTGGTGCTAAAATCCACTCAAATTTTTGGTTCATTACATTAAAATCAATATTTACACTTACAAAAAAAGTATTTATGTCAGAATTTGAAAATTGGGGATTAGGACAAATTGTTGTCTTTACGAAGTATTACCATTTAGATGGAGTTGGAAGAAAGGTATACACAAAATTTAATGTACATGCTAAAATAGCAGATTATCGTGAGGAAATTACAGAAAATGGCCTCCAGTACGGATATATTGTTGAAGATGTACTAAACGGTTTAAACTATTTTGTACTTGAATCAGACTGCAAATTGGTTAGCGGTAAAGCTATTTAGCCAATCATTTAATAGTTTTTCTGCTTTTTAAGACCTTATCTGTAATCTTGTTCAGGGTTCCTGATTTACATTATGACGATTTGATGGTTTAATAAAGGCTTTATGACTGCTTGCGAATAAAAATCACACTTGCAATATATTGTAATCAAACTTAGAAGCATTTTTTATGTTAGATAATTACGAAACCCAAAGGACAATAGAAGAAGTATTTGATTTAGAAACAGGTGAAATAATAAACTCAAAAGATTTTTTCGAAAAATCCGAGTCTGAAATAATTGCATACAGAAGAGTACTTCAGGAAGCAATTAACGGTTATAGCAAGCCAAAGTTTGTATGTTTATATTGCAATCAATTACTTAAACTTTCAGGGATTTCGACAAGAAGAGGGATGGTCTCCTTTTTTGCGCATCTGCATGATAGCGATGAGTGTGAAATAAAGACTGATGGTAATAATCTTTCTAAAGAGCAAATTGAAATACTAAAGTATTCTAAAGTCAGAGAGAGCGAAAGACACAAATACCTGAAGAACAAGATTTATAAGTGTTTAACTGATGAATCAAGTGCTTTAAATGGTGTTAAAGGTGTTGAAGTTGAAAAGCGAATTGTTAGCAAGTTACCTTATTTTAATTGGAGACAACCTGATATTTCGTTTGAATATAGAGGCAATAAAATAGTTTTAGAATTGCAACTTTCAACAACATTTTTAGGTGTTGTTATTGAGAGAGATATTTTTTATAAGATGAATGGAATATTCATCATTTGGGTTTTCAACTTTTCAGAAAATCAACAATATGTTAATCTTGGGAATTTGATGTGCAAAGATATTTACTATGCAAATAAACGAAACGCTTTTATTTACGATAAAGAGTCAATGGAACTCTCAGAATTAAAGAAAGAGCTGATTTTAAAGTGCGTATGGTTTGAGCCAAAAACTGTAAACGGAGTATTTGACCCAATTAAGAGTATCAGAAAAGAAGAATTTATTAGTCTTACAGACCTGAAGTTTGATACAGTTAATTACAAACCTTATTATATAAATGCTGACTTACTCTTTGACAAACACCAGCCGTCTTTAAAAGTCCAAAGACAAGAAGAAGAAATGCGGATTCAAAAAAATCTCAACAAACAGATAAGACAAAGAGATATCATTTTGACACCATTTGATAAGCAGATAGAATGGGGATTTAAAAATTATAAGATTATTTTTGGATTTAAAAACGAATCTGGAAATGAGGTAATACCTGCCCAATATTCAGAGGCATTTCCTTTTAAAAATGGAATCTCTTGGGTGCGAAAAACCTATTGGGGTGCTATTGATACTTTAGGGCACAGAGTAGTCAATTTTCAGTTTCACGTAATTCGCCATTCAGTTCACAATGATTACATAATTGCAACAAACAGAAAAGGAAAATCAGGTATTCTTAGCAACGATGGATTTATAATTGCACCTTTTGAGTTTATTGAAATTGAGGATTTTGTTGATGGAAAAGTAAAGGCGAAAAAAAATAGTGGCTGGGGAGAACTTGATGAACAAGGAAACCCAATCACAAAGAACAAAATTCAAATTGGCGATGATGTTTTCAAAGGAGAAAGATTTGATTTATTTGGTTTAGAAACAAGGGAGGGCGCAATTCTTTTACCATTTTATTATTCAAAAATTGGCAACTTTGTTAATGGTATTTCAAAGGCAACGAAAAACTATAAAGATGGATTTGTTGATATTCAAGGGAACGAAATTACTGAAAACAAAGTTGAAATTGACAAAAATCTCTTTAAAGGAGCAAGGTTTGAATTGTGGGGCATAGAAGATGAAAGCGGTTTTGTTATTCTGCCATTTGAGTATCCTTTTATTGGAAATTTTATTGATGGATATGCCATAGCTAGAGATACCAATGGACTTTGTGGAGTTATTGATTTACAAGGAGTGGCAGTTATCCCATTTAGTTATGAGGAATTAGGAGGAATTTTAAATGGGATAATAACTGCGAAAAAGAAAGATAACTGGGGTATTATTAATATTATCGGAGAAACACTGGCTCCATTTGAATACAACATATTATCCTTTATATCAGCCAATAGAATTAGAGCTTTACAAGTTAAAAAGATTACTTCATACTACGATGTTAAAAAAACCTATAATCGCAAAGTGTATACTTTTCGAAATGAAAATGTTAGTTATAAAAATACATGGGGAGTAATTGATTCTCAAGGTATAATTGTATTTCCATTTGTATACGACTCATTTGAAGAGTTTATAGATGGTAAAGCAAAAGCACAAAAAGATGGAAATTGGGGTTTTATTGATTTAAGTGGGGAGGTCATTATTCCATTTCAATACGCCTCAATTAAGGAATTTGTTGATGGTAGAGCAAAAGCAAAAAAAGATGGAAAATGGGGTTTTATTGACCCAAGTGGAAAAGTTATTATTCCATTTGAATACAACTCATTTAAAGAATTTGTAGAAGGTAGAGCAATAGCTGAACAAAACACGAAGTGGGGAGTAATAAATACAGTAGGAGAAACTGTAATTCCATTTGAATATAACTCAATCGAAGAGTTTATAGGTGGTAAAGCAAAAGCACAAAAAGCTGGAAATTGGGGTTTTGTTGATTTAAAAGGGGAAATCATTATTCCATTTGAATACGATTCAATTAAAGAATTTATTGATGGTAAAGCTAAAGCAAATAAAGATGGGGTTTGGGGTTATATTGATGAAAAAGGTGTTGAATTAATAACGGATACAACTGTTGTAAGGGAAGATATTTTGAAAGGTCATAAATTCGGGAAATGGGGCATTGATGGTATAGATGGTAAGAATATTTTGCCTTTTGAATACGATTCAATTGAAGAATTCATTGATGGCAAAGCAAAAGCACAAATCAATTGGAAATGGGGAGTGGTAAATCTGGAAGGGGAAATTATAATTCCATTTGAATACGACTCAATTGAAGAATTTATAGATGGTAATGCAAAGGCACAAATCAACAGTAAATGGGGGGTGATAAATCTGGAAGGTAAAACTTTAATTCCATTTGATTATGAATCAATTGAAGAATGTATTGATGGTAGAGTAAAAGCAAAAAAGGATTGGAATTGGGGTTATATTGATTTAAGCGGAAAAGTTATTATACCATTTGAATACTACTCAATTGGTCACTTTATTGAAGGGAAAGCTAAAGCTCAAAAAATAACCGAAGTCTTTCCATCTTCGTTAGGAGGGTATTCCGGCCAATTAAAATGGGGAATTATTGATCAAAATGGCTTTGAGATTATATCTTTTATTTATACTCATATTGATGATATTATAGACGGAAAAGCAAAAGTTAAATTTGGCGAGAAATGGGGTTATATTAATGACGAAGGCAAAGAACTTATACCTTGTTTGTACGAGCAACTTGGGGATTTCAATGATGGTAAAGCAAAGGTGAAAAAAAGTGGCAAATGGGGAATAGCTGATACTAATGGCAATATAATTATTCAATTAGAATATGAACAGATCGATAAATTTGATGGAGACAAATTATCAGCAAAAAAAGGTAATAAATTAGGGATAATTGATTTTACAGGCAAGATAATTCTTCCATTTGAGTATGATCAAATTAACGACCTTATTGATGGGGAAGCTAAGGTGTATAAAGAAAATCGATGGGGATTAATTGATGGAAATGGAAATATAATCATTGAGGATGCTACAAAAATAGCCCCCGGCTTACTGAAGGGAACTAAATTTGGGAAATGGGGTATAGCGAAAATTGACGGGAAGATAATTATTCCTTTTGAGTTCGATGAAATTGACGATTTTATTGATGGAAAAATCAGAGTAAAAACAGCAAATCACTGGGGGGTAATTGATGAAAATGGTAAGGTATTAGTAGAAGAGAATTCAGAAATTGCACCAGGCTTATTTAAGGGTAAAATGTTTGGTAGGTGGGGTGTAGCATTGACGAGTGGTGCTATAATCATCCCTTATGAATACGATGTGATATGTAAAATTAAAATTGGCTTGATAAAGGTCTGTTTACATGGCAAATGGGGAGTGTTTGAGGCAAATGGAACCCAGTTTTTGCCTACAATATATTCGGAGATTGATATTTGTAGCACAAATAAAATTATAAAAGGAAAAAAGGAATCATGGGGGTGTTTAGATCAAAAAGGAACGGAGATCTTACCGTTTTTATATGAATCTGTGACATGTTCTGATGGAAAAATTTTAGCGATAAAAAACAAGCACCTTGAGACAACTAAATATGCAGTGGTTCGTGAAAAAGTAAATGTATCAGTTTCTGCAATATCAAGTTTTGGCGTTTTTTTAAGATTTGGAAGTATTGATGGATTATTACATATCAGTTCAATTGTAAATGCTGGAAAGTTAATCTCAGATTTCAAAGTTGGAGATCAGACGCAGGTATTTATTGAATCAATTAATGAACACTTACAAAGAATATCATTTTCTTTACTCCAAAATAACGCTTTGGGTATAGACACTTTAAATAAACATACCGCTTTTGACCTCTGTGAAATTGGAAATTTTTATTCTGGTAAAATAGCGAGCATTAAAGATTATGGCTTGTTTGTTCAGTTAAATGAAAATATTGTTGGGCTATTGCATATTAGTGAAATAAAAAAGAAAAATCATTTATTGGATGATTATAAAAAAGGAGATAAAATTGATGTATTGATAATTTCATTAGATAAAGTAAGAAAGCGGATTATGCTATCATATTATGAAGGAAATTGATTTTCTTTCATAAAGCAGAGAGTTCATTTTCTTTTTAACCCATACATAATAGTCCTCACCATGTTTATTCCATATCCTTATTGTTCCAATTTTAGCTTTATTCCGGTGCGTAAAATTTCCATCATAAACGGGTTATCCGAAATCAAATCCAATTTTGAAATAGGGTGTGGTTCTATACGGCTATCAATTTGAGAAGCTAACAGCATCAACCTTACTTGTGTGTCAAACCTATCGGTATCGGCCAAATTGTCTATCACCAAAGCAACATCAATATCACTATCGGCATGTTGCTTGTTTTTGGCATAAGAACCGAAAATAAATGCAGAAACTATACCTGTTTGCTGCTGCGTAGCCCTCTCAACAAATTGCTTTACTGTACTGCTAATCATTTTATCCATAGTCTATACGATTTAAGTTCATCGATCCAATGAGCACAAAATTCGGGTGTGCATGTTTTTTGAAAGCTCAGTTTATAATCATCATACCTTGCATTGATATTAAACGCGGTAAAGTAGCAAAAAACAAACGCTGATCATCGTTCAGTTCGAGGTTACACTTTTCTGTTAACCGAAGCAGGTTGTGTATATAAGGAGGGTAATCATTGGTTGTTTTGACAAATAGAGCTTTTAGGAGTTTTTCAATCATCAAATGGCCCACAAACATGCTCCAACTATATCGCCTTGTATCATACATGGCAATCATGGTTTTAAAATCCTCATCTGAACTTTCAATCCAGTATGTTAAGATTTTATCCCTATCGAAACCTGCATTTTCCATATCACTAAAGTAAGGGATAACTAATGATTGTATCAATGATTACCTTTTGCATTTCTCACTGCATTAACTTCATTTGAAATTTCATCCATCGTCATTTTCGAAAGTTGATACCTTTCAGCTAATTGCACACTCTTGGCAAGGGCTTGTTTCGAAATCTCTTTATTTACAAT
>CAIXTV010000229.1 GCA_903922465.1 uncultured bacterium | reverse complement strand
TCTGGTGTTTTCACCGTCATAAACCTTATTGCTGGTGAGTTGCTCTCCAGCAGAGCTCACTTCCTCTTCGGATTTACCATACAAAGATAAAAAAAATAAATCTCCATCCGCTTGTTTTACAACATAGAAGGATGTGGAAATGAGTTAATGGCTAGTGAGTTAATGTGATAAAGCGGTAATTGGTTTATGTGCTAATGGGGTAATTTATTAGTACAATACTGTGGGATTTTAAGGAATTGAAAGGCAAAAGTTTATTAAGCGTGAAATGAAAACTGTAAGATAACTTTGTTTTAGTGATTTGCTTCACGGTTTTCAATCCTATACCCAATTTGTTTTCATCTGTTATTAATTTGTTTTTTAAAGGTCAGATGGAATACGCCATAATATCATTTTCGGTTGGTGATAAAATTTTACCATAGCTATTTCGTTGTTCTTTTTCTGTATTGTTTTTTTCTGCAAGTTCGGTAAGCGCCATGTATATATCGTTAAATTGCATGTTAGTTTCAATCATAAAATTCTCGAGTTTATGATTTAGTTCGGCGTAACCTAATGCATATTGACGAAGAATAACAAAAGCTCTCATAATTGCAATATTTACTTCTATAGCTTTATCAGAGTTTAATATTCCACTGAGCATAGCAAGACCTTGTTCCGTAAAGGCATAAGGCAGTTTCTGTGTTCCACCTCTTTTCTCTGTTTTTGATATCACAAATTGTGACATCAAAATTTTCCATTCATTTGTGTTGAGCTGGAACATAAAGTCAAAAGGGAATCTCTTACTATTTCGTTTCACCGCTTGATTTAAGACTCTTGTTTCAACTTCATAAAGAGCAGCCAAATCAAAATCAAGCATTACTTTGAATCCCCTTATATCATATATTTTGTTTTGGATGACTTGAAGTTCCACTGATTGTGATGAGTTATTTTGAAAATGAGGGAATTTGAAAATTTGAAAATGGGTTAATTTGATAATTAGGCTATTAGTTTTTTAGACTGTTAGACTGATAGGTAAACTGAGATTTGAAAATGGGTTAATGTGATAATTAGGCTATTAGTTTTTTAGACTATTAGACTATTAGGTAATCAGGAAATTTGAAAATTTGATAATAAGTTAATTTGATAATTTGAGGATTTGAGGATGCGATGCACTGAGCATTGGTGAAGTGAAAAGAGAAAAGTGATAAGTAAGGAGTAAGGAGATGAGTATTAAACGGATTACTTTGTAATTTCCCAATGTCCGCCTTTAGCAGGACCGATGCGTTTGAGTTTACCAGTATTTTTTAGTTTATGGATATTCTCTTCAATTTTTCGTTTGGATATTCCTACTTGTGTTGATAGTTCAACTGCTGTAATATTTTGATTTGCCTGAATGAAACTCAGAATCAGGTTTTGATTTTTAGTTAAATTTTCACCGACCTTTTCACCGACCTTTTCACCGACCTTTTCACCGACCTTTTTCTCAATTGTTTCATTTTGAGAGCTAATAAAAGTAACCATAAACCCTTCTGCAATATTCTTAAACCCAGGAATAGGATAATTTCCAGCATTGCAATAATTAACAATCCTGCTGATTCCTGAGCCGTATTTTTCAATAACTCCTAGGCTTTTGCAGAAGTCGGCGATTAATTTATTTCTGGGAGTCGACCTATAATTATTCGCCAATAAATCTTCGACTGTGATGCTATCAGGCAACCGTCCAGGATTGTAAAACTCAATTTTATCGTTAAATATCTTAACGATTGAATCGGAACTGGAACGATAGTCCCTGTGGACGATCATATTCAGGATTACCTCGCGGATTGCTTCCAGTGGATATTGCCATTTTTGTGTGTTTTGCGGTTGTCCGGTAATGATTATTTCTTTATTGATGTGCTTTTTGACAAAATCCATTACCTGGTTAATCTGTGAAAGGATATCTGCTTTTGTCCTTGCTGTATCTTTGATGATTATTTCTGACTGAAACCTGCCTAATTCTATCGTTGTAACTACAGTGTCCCTGTTTGTGAAAAGGAGGTAGGCTGCGTTAGTAATTATACCATCACGAACCAGATCATTTTTAACAAGAAAAGTTAATGGATCATCGGTTATTCTGGTTTCGGTTTGATTCATATTATCAATTGCCGATTGTACCTTCTCCAACGAGATATCATTAATTTTGAATTGGTTGTTTATGTGGTAATCCCAACTTGTATTAAAAGATTGCAAGTGCATATTTACTACTTCGGATTTGGGGATATGGAAATGTGCTAATGCAATAATGTGCTAATGCGATAATGTGTTAATTTGAAAATGAGCTAATATGAGGATGTGAGTGTGTGAAGCCTTGGGGTTCTTTAAACAAAACTTAATCCATCAATTCGTTCAAAATGTTTTAGGTTTAACACTTTTAAGGGAAGTTCGTTAACAATGCAAGTTGCTGCTATAAAGATATCCCTGAACTCTATCATTTTATTTTGCTGGCGCAACTTAAGGTATATTTGGGCAGCCCTGCTTGCAACATCCTCATTAAATTCTAAAACAGGTAAACCCTCAGTAAGTGTTTTAATGTCATTAACCTTTTCAGGTGTGTTAGCTCCAATAAGTAATTCGTACAAAGTTACTGCTGATATATAAATGTGATCTGTATCGGGAATAAGGAATAAAGCAGTTTTAGTTTTGTTTTTAGCCCTAAGAAACTCAATAAAGATGCTGGTGTCAACTACCATTCCGGAGCGCTCCATTGATTGAATATTTTTTGGTTTTCGTCAAAAATTTTCAAATCAGAGTCGGTCCATATTGAGACTTGAAGGATTTTACTTTTATATGTTTTCAGAAAAGAGGTTTTGGGAGCCTTTTGTTTGCTTAACAAAAAATCCATAAAGTCATTTACTTCTTTTCTAGCAACTTTGTTTAACCGATTGTATTTAACTACTATATCGCTCATTTTTTTTTGGTATAAATTTGTAGATGTGATAATTAGTCTATTAGTTTTTTAGACTATTAGACTATTAGATGATCAGGAAATTTGAAAATGTGATAATGTGTTAATGTGTTAATGCGGTAATGTGGTAATGTGAAAATGTGGTAATGTGAAAATTGGTTAATGTGGTAATGTGATAATGTGATAATGTGATAATGCGGTAATTTGAGGCTTTGATAATTTGAGGATGTGGCAATTTGATATTTGGGCTATTGGGGCATTTATGAGGGTGTTGTTTTCTCTGCGTACTTTGCGAATACCTTTGCGTCTTTGCGTTTCAATAACTTACCCAAAAAACATTGGCAATTTAAATTAGGCATTTGTTTGCAACTACAGTTTTACTTTTCAGATTACCTTTCACTAACAGTTATTTACCTTGAACGGCTTCGCCACGTCAGTCCCAGAAGGGTAACCAGTTAACCCATACATGTTCTATTAGTGTTTACCTGTTGAGTTGTGCAAAAGTAGGGAATTTTTGTGAAAGGTGACTGGTGATTGGTGACTGGTGATTGGTGACTGGTGATTAGTGACTGGTGATTGGTGATTAGTGACTGGTAATTGGTGATTGGTGATTGGTGATTGGTGATTGGTGACTGGTGATTAGTGACTGGTGATTAGTGACTGGTGATTAGTGATTGGTGACTGGTGATTAGTGATTGGTGATTGGTGACTGGTAATTGGTGACTGGTGAATGGATTTTCTATTCGCTCCAGACGGTGCGTTTGATGTAGTCGGTGTAGCTGAGGATTATGCGTACCACTTTGAGGGATACGTTTGGCATGGAGTAATCGGCTATTTTACGGAAGTTGCGTGAAGTGCCGGTTTGTTGGTACTGGAGTTGTTGGAGTGCCTGGAG
>CAIXTV010000228.1 GCA_903922465.1 uncultured bacterium | reverse complement strand
TGTGGCTGTTTCCAATTCCATGCACAAGCATGGGTTCGGTGATGGCTTTCCCAATCCGTATTCTTGGGTTTAATGATGAATAAGGATCCTGGAAAATAATCTGAATATCTTTACGCAAGTTGCGCATTTCATGAGCAGATAATATCGAAATATCCCCTCCTTTATATATAATCTTTCCCGAATGCATGGGTGTTAAACGAAGTATGGTTCTGCCGAGGGTAGTTTTTCCACAACCCGATTCGCCAACCAAGCCTAAGGTTTCTCCTTCGAAAATATCAAAACTCACTCCATTTACTGCCTTTAAGAAAGCCTGAGGTTTCCCTAAAAGGTTTTTCTTTACAGGAATCCAAGTATTCACTTCCTCTACAGACATTATTCTCTCTCCCGAATACAATTTCTCTAAACGTTTTACTCTTTCTTCAATTGTAGCTTCTTTGTTAATTAAAACAGAAACATTGGGTGATGAATGAATAAAATCAGAAATTACAGGAAGTTTATCAGGGCGATGGGCAATATCGGGTTTGCAGGCAACAAGTCCTTTAGTATATGGATGGGTTGGATGCAGGAATATTTTTTTCGATGGTCCTTCTTCCACAATACTGCCCTTATACATCACTGCTACCCTGTCACAAACGGATGAAACAACTCCCAAATCGTGCGAAATAAACAACATACTCATTTGATATTTCTTCCGAAGCTCGTTTAACAGTAGTAATATTTCCTTTTGAACAGTTACATCTAAGGCTGTGGTAGGTTCGTCGGCAATCAGTAATAAAGGTTCGCAGGCGATTGCCATGGCAATCATCACCCTTTGCCGTTGCCCACCCGATAGCTGATGGGGATATGTCTTGTAAATTTCATTTATCCTAGGAAGTTTTACCTCTGAAAGCAACTCAATGCAACGATTCTTAAGTTCTTTTCCCCTTAGCTTCGAATGAATTTGCAGCACTTCTTCAACTTGTTGCCCACAAGTATGCACAGGATTCAATGAGGTCATGGGTTCCTGAAAAATCATTCCAATTTTTCCACCTCTCCATTTCAGCATTTCCTTTTCGCTCAACTTCGATAAATCAACACTTTTATTATCACCCGTCGAAAACAATATTTTTCCTGAAGAAATTCGCGAAATATTGGGAGGCAACAATTGAAGAATTGCGAAAGCGCTAACCGTTTTCCCGGAACCTGATTCGCCAACAATACCAATCGTTTCTCCCTTATTAAGACTGAAGTTAACATCATTTACAACACTTTTCCATCGTCCTTCTTTAAAGAATTCGATGCTAATATTGGAGACTTCTAAAAGAGTGTCTGTTTTGCTCATGATAGCTTAATTAATAAAAAGGGACAAATGAATATTCAAAATATTGATTTGTCCCTTTATTAATTGCATTGTCTACTTAGTGTTTTGGTTCTTCAGGAACTTTAAATTTATCACCTGTTTCTTTTACTATCTTACGGTAAAAATCAGTTCCATAACCTGGTTGTTTTACTTTTGGATTATAATTTGGAGAATCTTTTTCCTTAATATTTCCATCCATATACTTAGTAAATAGATAAGCATATAATTCTTTCCAAACCCCATAAGTGTTTTCTCCTTGGTTAACTGAAAAATCGGTAACAAACTCAATTGCCATCTTAGGATTTGTTTTGTACAATTCAGTGGCTGCCCCATCAATGGCTTGGCTTAACGTAAGGTATTTATCTTCAAGTTCTTTTTGTTTTTTTCTGATTTCAGGAATCATATCACTATAACGTGTATATGCGAAGTTTGAAACTTGGTTAAAAATCCAAAATGCCGATTTATCTGTAAATTCCATCATCCCACCATTTCCAACAGCAAAACTATATGGGATTCGTGTCATTCCGCAATATAATGGAGTGTACACAGTGCTATATGTATCATCGACACCAAACCAATTTATACCGCCAATTGGGTCAGGCATCCACGAACGGGATTGAGTTACAAAGGAAAAACCTGTTTGTTGGGTTGAAATAGCTCTTTCGTTAAAATAGCTTGTACTATCAACTTTCCAGGTAAGAGGACGCCAGCGATAGCCACATGCATAAGGACCTGCACCCAAATCTTTATTCATATCCATAGCAGTTCCTTCGAAATGATCGCGCATCATTTCCATAACATCCTGAACTGAGAGTTTCTGATCAGGTTTAATCCAAAGTGGCATGCGGTTTTTTAAGTCATAACCCATGGCATAATTCAAATATTTTCCCATGTTTTTATTTGCCTTATTAAAACCCGACCAAACTCTGCCTTCGCAAAAACGTGCAGCATCAAAGGTAACTGGAGCATAAGTATCTGAAAAGCTAAAGTCTTTATCGTTGCCATTAAACCAACCCATTTTACGAGCAAAATTTATTACATCCGCGGAATAAATACAATTCAGCGTATCTTTCAGAGGGAAGGTAGTAATTCGTGCCTGATTTGCATGTCCTGAAATAAATCCATCCGGAATTCTTTGAGCTACCCAAACAGCGCCTTTTTCATCTTTGCCTTTTCCAATCATTTCGAGTATCCAAACTTCATTCGCATCAGAAATAGAAAATGATTCTCCTTCACTATAATAACCATATTCAGCAACTAAATCACCCATTACTTTGATGGCTTCTCTTGCTGTTTTTGAACGTTGAAGGGCTAAATAAATCAATGAACCATAATCGACAAGTGCTGTGGGTTGATGCCATAGTTCTTCTCTGCCTCCAAAAGTAGTTTCACCTATTGCAAGCTGATGTTCGTTCATGTTTCCTACAACTGAATAAGTATGTTTAACTTGATTTATTTTACCAAGATATTTGTGGGTATCCCATTCATATACATCATACATTGAGCCATCGGCATAATCAGCAGCTGGACGGAAATAAAGTTCTCCATATAGGACATGTGAATCAGCAGAATAGGTGATCATTGTAGAGCCATCTTTTGATGCTCCTTTGCTAATTATAAAATTCGTACAAGCTATGACTTGTATTGAAAAGAGGCTTAGAAAAATAATCCCAGCCGTTAATGTGCTTTTATTCATATTTATTTTGTTTGATTTTTTGAATATTAATGTTAGTTATCTGCTTCGAGCTTTTTTGAAAACTATATTGTGAAACGCCAAGAAAAAATATTTTATATCTGTAAGAATTGGCTTTTTAAAATACTGTGTTAAGTATTTTCTTTCCGACTCTAGAATATCTTCAAAAGTTTTTGGCATGTCAGCATAAAAAGGGGGAACTAACCCTGGCTTTGTTTTGGTTCTGAGCTCTTGAATGTCTTTAGGATATAAATTAAAGTAATGTTCACTGAGAGCTCTTACCCCAACCAATTTAATTTCTCCTTTGAAATAATTGATAAATTGAGGCAGCTCATCAATCCAAAGTTTTCTGAATACTTTTCCCCATTCGGTCACTCGAAAATCATCTTTTAGCTTTCCTCCATCCTCAAGGCTATTGTTTTTATATACATATTCCTGTATAAATTCAGAGTAGGGATGCATAGTACGAAACTTGTAAACCTTAAGAATTTTTCCGCCTTTACCAATCCTTTTTAGCTTAATAAAAGGGCCATAGGATGGATGAAGATCAGTTCTTGGTAAAGCTACTTTCTTAACAATGAAAAAGAATTGTTTGTCTATAATGGTATTATCGACAATATAAAAACCACAATACTTTAGTCTTCCTAATATTTCACTTTTAGAAACGGGTCGGTTTGAGCCTTTTGTAATTTGAAAATATATTCCTTTAATATAAGGTAGTTTAGGTAAAACTCTGTGTAAAATGAAATCGAAAGAGTTAATAATATTTGCTAAAACTAAAGGATATTTTTGCTGGATGTTTTTCTTTCTTATTTCGTTTGTCTCACAAGTTCCAATATAGAAGCCCCCTTTAAAAAGATTTTCGTTTACTTGAATAAAATACACGTTAAATCTACGCAAATCATTAATTTTGCGAAGGTTCAGGAAAAGAAGTTGAGAATCAGATTCAAGATTTTGAATATTAAAAATATTTGCACTATTAATAATCTGTGCATCTTTTCGTGGAATCTGTAGTAAAGGAATATTCTTTTCAAGAAAATCAAACAAAGAAGGTGATTTGGCTAGATATTTTAATTTCAGATTATTATATATAGAGTCTTCTAAGGATATTTCCGGAAAAGCATAGGTTCCTGTGGTATCTTCTTTTCCAATAGAATTAAGATAAGCTGTTGAAAAAATTTCTTCTAATTCTTCCTGCTCAATGGTTTTTTCGTATTTTTTATTTACTAAGTATATACTATATATGAATAGATTAGATAGAGTAGATAAGAATATTGTTCCAAATACAATGGTCCTAGAATATGAAAAATGATTAAAAACAAACATGGATGAAGTTACAACAAGCAATGAAAAAACTAAAGTTTTTCCAATAGCCATTATTGCTTCATTGAAACGTTTTTTTGCAACATATTTTCCATTGAATAAAGAAATTACTATCCAAACAAATAAGAAACCCAAAAATGGTCTCGTATAAAGTTTAACATATGATATCTCTTTTTCTTTGCTAATAAAAATGATTGTAAGAAAAGAAAGTGTAACGACAATAATATCTACCAAAAATAAAATTACCTCTATTTGAAAATTCTTTTTCATGTTAATATTAGATGAAAGTTTCAAATTGTTGTAGGAATCGAATATCGTTTTCGAAAAACAGTCTAAGATCCTTAATTTGATATTTCAGCATGGTAATTCGTTCAATACCCATTCCGAATGCAAAGCCACTATATTGTTTGCTATCAATTCCGCAGTTCTCGAGTACATTGGGGTCAACCATTCCACAACCTAGAATTTCAACCCAGCCTGTATGTTTGCATATATTGCAACCGCTACCACCACATATATTGCATGAAATGTCCATTTCTGCAGAAGGTTCTGTAAATGGGAAATAGGAGGGTCTAAGTCTTATTTGGGTATGCTCGCCAAACATTTCTCTGGCAAAGTACAATAATGTCTGTTTTAGTTCTGCAAAAGAGACGTTTTTGTCAATGTATAAGCCCTCAACTTGATGAAAAATACAATGTGCCCTTGCCGAAATAGCCTCATTCCTAAATACCCTTCCTGGCGAGATAGTGCGAATAGGAGGAGGTGTTTTCTCCATTATCCTTACCTGAACAGATGAAGTGTGAGTACGTAAAGCGATATCAGGATTTTTTTCAATGAAGAAAGTATCTTGCATGTCGCGGGCAGGATGGTCCTGAGGGAAGTTTAATGCAGAGAAATTGTGCCAATCATCTTCAATTTCAGGGCCTTCAGATATACTATATCCTATACCTTGGAATATTTGAACGATTTGATTTCTGACAATTGAAAGAGGATGGCGTGCTCCATTTAAATTAAAATCAACAGGTTGAGTCAAATCTTTATCTGAAGCAAGATTTAGTTCATCGCTACCAATTGATTCTTTTAAAATAAGGAGTTTGTTTTGAACTGCAGTCTTTAACTCATTTAAGTATACACCAGTTTCTTTTTTCTCGCTATTCGGAATAGTTTTGAATTGTTCAAACAATTCATTTAAGATACCCTTTTTGCCTAAATATTTAATGCGAATTTCCTCGATACCATTCTGGTCAAGAGCATTCTCATTATTTACCTCATTGATATATCTTTGTATACTTGATATCATTACAAATAAATTTCCTGTTTATTTTATGATTTTCACAGTCATTTTTACATCTACTGCAGGGCGGTCGTTTGCGCCTTTTTTTACTGCAGCAATTTTATCAATAACATCGAGACCTTCGTAAACTTCTCCAAAAACAGTATAACCATTGTCTAAAGAAGGCGTTCCTCCTGAAGTTTTATAAATATTGCGTTGTTCTTTAGTATAAGTCCATCCGCTGTTTTTTTGAAAGTTATCAAGTTCTGCATCTGTAACAACTCTACCTTGCACAATATAAAACTGTGAGCCAGAAGATGCTTTTTGTGGATTATTATCACGGGCAGCGGCTAATGCTCCTTTTTTATGTATGAGTTTAGCGTTGAATTCCGCAGGAACAGTGTAGCCAGGACCACCAGCACCTAACATTGCACCAGCTTTTGCAGTCTTTGAATCAGGATCTCCACCTTGAATCATAAAACCTTGAATAACTCTGTGAAATAATGTGCCATTTAAATAGCCCGAAGTGGCTAATTTGATGAAATTATCCCTGTGTTTTGGGGTCTCGTTATACAATTTAATCTTGATTGTACCATAACTGGTAGTGATCATTACTTTTTTAACACCTGCACTGTTTTGCGCGTTAATACTAGAATTGCTGAGGAATAATATTCCTACAATTAAGGAAAAAATGAAAGAAAATTTTTTCATAGTGATTTTTTTATACATTTGTGGTTAGTAAATAATGTCAGCAATATTACCAAAAATTCCTCAAATATGAAAAGAAAATTTTTAAAAGCCTTGTTTTTACCTGCAATTTTCGTCGCTTCAGTCTTTGTTTTTTCCAATTGTGCAAAGGAAACCGATTGTAAAGCAGTGATAACTGTTAAGTTTTTATATGATACAAATTTTGTTGTGCCTAATGCCACTGTTAGGTTAGAAAAATACGATATTAACACATCGGGAATCACCGATGGGGGTGGTCGTTTCTCAACAACTTTTAAATCGGAAGCCATTTTAGATGTTTTTGCTACCATTGACACAAGTACAACCGGACTTTTCCCTCCTTTAACAGGGACGGGAACAATTCGTTTGAAACCAGGCGAAACCGTTGAAAAGTCGATCTTCGTAAATTAAGCTTTACGTTTTTCTAAGTAACATTTTCGGCACAGGGGCTCATATGCTTCTGTTTCACCTAATACAACAAGTTTTTGTTCATTCGAAAACCGGTGTGAATATTGTGCAAGGTCGCCGCAGTGCATACAAATTGCATGAACCTTGGTAACATATTCGGCTGCGGCTAATAATGCAGGAATGGGTCCAAATGGTTTCCCTGTAAAATCCATATCTAATCCTGCAACTATTACTCTTATTCCAGTATTTGCCATGTGATTGCAAACATCAGTAATTCCCTCATCGAAAAACTGAGCTTCATCAATCCCTACTACTTCTACATCGCTAATCATTAGTAAGATTTGAGATGCGTTTTCTACTGGAGTTGAGGGTATTGAGTTTTCGTTATGCGAAACTACATCTCTATCATCGTATCGAGTATCGATAGCTGGTTTGAAAATTTCCACCTTTTGACGGGCAATTTTTGCTCGGTTTAGCCTGCGAATGAGTTCTTCGGTTTTTCCTGAAAACATTGAACCGCAAATGACTTCTATCCAGCCTGTTCGGGTGGAATTATTTTTATTACTTTCTAAAAACATATTGGGGAATCACAAATCTTTATATCTTTATCGGTCAAAATACTACTGTTTTAATCAACTCTATTATGTACAAAGATATTGAAATTATTAAAAGCGAAATCAAATATTTATTGGAAGCCTTGCACGATCAGTTAGAATCTATTGATTCGCAGGGAGATGTAATTATGCAAATTGATGTAGATTTATTTAGAAACTACGTTGTCAATTTATATGATGCCACTTTAAAACTGAAAAACTACAATATAAAAGATGAAAAATCTTTAACTAAGTCAGAAATCCCTCCTTCTATTCCTAAACAAGAAGTGAAGGAAGAAGTGGAAGAAGAAATTCAACCTATAAGATTTAGTATTATTAAGGAGCCGGAGGTTGAACATGTGTCTTTTATTGCTCCAATTGAAGAAGTAAAACCTGTTGAAGAAATAATACCTGAAGTAATTGTTTCTTCGGTTAACATTTATGATGATGAACCTGAAGTAGAAGAGGTTGTTCAGGAAATACTTATTGAGGAGATAATAGAGGAAGTTGTTTTGGGAAAAGCTGAGGTAGAGCCGCCCATAGTTGAAGTAGAGCCTCCTGTAGCTGAGGAAATTCTGCCAAAAGTAGACGCCCCAAAGCCAGAGATTGTTCAACCTAAACCTGAAGCAATTGCACCTAAACCTAAGGTGGTTAAAAGTACATTAGATTTGTTTGCTGATGAGTCGCAAACCCTTGCCGATAAGTTTAAAACTGAAAAGAAAGTCTTGAATGAAAAACTTCATACCGAGCAAAAAAGTTTAGCAGGGAATATTCCTAAAAAACCAGTTAATGACCTCAAGCAAGCCATTGGTATTAATGAGAAATTCAATTTTATCAATGAGTTATTCAAAGGGAGTTTGCAGGATTATAATTTGGCAATTAATGAATTGAATAATGCAAGCGATTGGGATGATGCTGAAAATATATTGAATACTTTGTTGTTGAAATTTAGTTGGGAGAATAATAATGAAGCTTTCCCGAAACTCTATGATATTGTAAACAGAAAGTTTCTGTAATGTGCAGGCTTCATTTTAAAAAGTTTCTTTTTGCATGCCTTTTTATTTCTCAATTCAGCTATGGGCAAGACACTATTTATGCCCGAAGAGTAATTGATTTGCTTAGTTCTGCTTCTTTCAATGGAAGAGGTTATGTGAATAAAGGTGACAGTTTGGCAGCTGCTTTTATCTCGAATGAATACAAAGCCATGGGCTTGAAATCGTTTTCAGAGAATTATCTTCAGCCTTTTTCTTTTCCAATTAATACTTTTCCGGGTGAAATTTCTTTTAAAACCGATGAGAAAACATTGGTGGCAGGGAAAGATTATATGGTTTCGGCTTCCTCTAATTCAATAAAAGGGGAGTTTGAATTGGTTTATCTGAAGAAAAGTAATATTAAAAGCGCATCATCCATCCAAAAATTTATTTCTGGTCAGGCAAACAATCGTTTTGTGGTGATTGATAAGCGAAATTTCAAAAAGAAAGAACATCTCGAATATATTGATGCTTTAAAACAAAGCAATTTGCTGAAGGCTAAGGGATATATTCAATTGCAGGATGGTCATTTATATTGGTCGGTTTCGAATGGAAGAATGCCTGGCGATTGTCCTTATATAAATGTATCGCGCGAGAAACTTCCGAAGAAAACAAAGAAAGTGGATGTTACGATTGAAAGTCGTTTTTATAATAAATATCCTACCCAAAATGTGGTCGCATATATAGAAGGTGCAGTTCAACCCGATACTTTTCTGGTGTTTACGGCTCATTACGACCATTTGGGAAGGATGGGAAAGGATGTGTATTTCCCTGGCGCAAACGATAATGCAAGTGGGACCGCTATGCTGCTTAATTTGGCAAAACATTTCAGTAATGTTACAGAAAAACCCTATTATTCAATAGCTTTTATGAACTTTACGGGCGAAGAAGCCGGTTTGTTGGGCTCAAAATATTACACCGAAAATCCTTTGTTCCCATTGAAATCGATTAAGTTTCTGTTTAATCTCGATATGGTGGGCACTGGAAAAGAGGGCATCACGGTGGTGAATGCCACAGCTTTTGAAAACGAGTTTAAGCGCCTCACCTCGCTCAACGACACGCTGACGATGTTCCCATTGATTAAGAAAAGGGAAGAAGCTGCCAACAGCGACCATTATTTTTTCTATAAAAAAGGAGTGCCTTGTTTTTTCATCTATTCATTCGGGGGATCGCCGGCCTATCACGATGTGTTTGATGTGGCTGAGGCAATTCAATTGAGAGGATTCGAAAAACTTACAAAGCTGATGATTAAATATGTTCGTGATGTTACACCCATAAAAATAAAACCCTGATGTCTATCTTATATATAGTGCCAACCCCCATCGGAAATTTGGATGATATTACCCTAAGGGCGATAAAAATCCTCACCGAATCGGATTTTATTCTTGCCGAAGACACCCGCAAGACTTCCATTTTGTTGAAACATTTGGGTTTGTCGAAAAAGGTGTATGCCTATCATAAGTTTAACGAACATAAAAAGCTCGACCAGATTGTTGAGAAGATACAAACGGCTGCCATCGTTTCGCTGGTGAGCGATGCGGGCACTCCCGGCATATCCGACCCGGGCTTTTTGTTGGTGAGAGACTGCATTGCACAGGACATAGAGGTGAATTGCCTGCCCGGAGCCACAGCATTGATACCCGCTTTGGTAAATTCGGGTTTGCCTTGCGATAAGTTTGTGTTCGAAGGCTTTCTTCCACAGAAAAAAGGTAGGGAAACCCGCTTGAAATTCCTCGCAACGGAAAGCCGGACCATGGTTTTTTACGAATCGCCGCATAAATTATTGAAAACCCTCGAACAGTTTGCCCTACATTTTGGTGGCGAACGCAAAGCATGCGTATCGAGGGAATTGACTAAGATATATGAAGAAAACCAACGCATGTCGTTGGACGAATTGCTGATGTATTACAAACAAAAACCCGTGAAAGGGGAGATAGTGATGGTGGTGGAGGGGGCGAAAGGTTGAAGTCCCAAGACCCAAACTTCAAATTCCAAGTCCCTAGGGGGAGTTTAGACGTTTAGCCATTTAGACTATTAGACCTTTAGCTTTTGGAATTTTATTTAATTGGAAAACCTAGCAGGTTTTGAAAACCTGTTAGGTTTAGTTCTAATTACATCAGTAGGGAATTGACAGGGATGTATAGCCTAATATACTTTTTGGATGAAGTCCCAAGACCCAAACTTCAAATCCCAAGTCCCAAGGGGGAGTAAGGTAGTAGAAAGTGTCATTAGTAGGAGGTAGGACGAAGCAATCTCAATTTACAAAGATTGCTTCGCTGCGCTGGCAATGACGTGCCTGACTTCAAATCGAATCCCCAAAAACTGAAACCCGCGCCAAACGGGAGTATAGGACTATTCCTGCGAGGAGGAAATATGGTAAACAATCGTTTACCTACCATCTTGCTCGCAAGATATAAGGTAAACGACTGTTTATTCAATATCCTGCTCCCAAGTTATAAAGTAAACAACTGTTTATTCAATATCTTGCTCGCAAGTTATAAGAAAAACGATTGTTTATTCAACATCCTGCTCGCAAGGTGGTAGGTAAACGACTGTTTATTTAATAAGTTGTTCGCAAGGTGGTGGGTAAACGATTGTATATGCAAAAAGCTTACTATAATAGAAAAGGGAAACAATTGTAACTTGAAATCCCTTTACGAAAAATAAGAAATAAGCGATTTCAAACTGATGCAATGTAGATAAAGACTGTCCATAAAGTCTTAAAAGTCGGAAGTCCACAGCTGGCAAAAGCAATAATAAATTTCAACAATTTGATTCACCATAAATTATTGGCAGCCCTTTGAGATTTGCCAACTAGCGACAGCTAATTTCTGGTATTTTGTTTGATGTTATGTGCATACTCAAGATAATATCCAGCAAAAAATCTTTTTTCTGGCATCTTAAAGCTTGCCGAAATAAATTTTTACGCATTGAAATCGAATTAAAATTCTAAGGGAAATACCCCCAAATATTTTTATTTTCAGTATAATTCATTTAAAATGTTATTTATCCAATAAATATTACTATCTTTGGCGCGTCCCTACAAATTAAAATTAACAGCTAGGGAGATTATTTGTTATTAACCTTAAAACCATACTTATATGGCTGAATTTATTTGGCTGGGAAGCCACAATTTTATTAGAGCCGCTATGGAAGAGAGCATTTTAAATGCCCTTGGAATTGCAACATTTACACGCAACAGGCTCTTTGCGACCCGTAATTATACTGACCCGGGTTTTATGCTAATCTACAACGAAACCAATTTGATTTACGAAGATTTTCTTATTACTATTGGATTAAAAAAAGGTAGCGGTTCATCCAAGGAGGCATATACCGATAATGTGGAAGATTTATTTAAACAAATGAAACCACATTTAGATCATTTCGAAACCTTAACACGCAACTTTTTCGAAATAGGAACCTTAGAATTTAAAGATATTTGGGGCTCAACCCGCAATCAATTCTATAAAGGCTCTTACGAACAAAGAGAAATTGCACTTAAAGCAGTTGCCGACAAAATGCTTACTTATGATGATTTAATCCCTGCTTCCGAAGAAGTGTTGGCTTGGTACGACCAGCTACAATCGGCAAGAGAAACCCAGCAAGGCTTAATCGGAGGTTATAAAACCATTTCATCAAATGTTCAAAATGCCGTTGAAGCCATGATTTTACAATTAGACCGCGCGCTGTCATGGCTAAATTATTTTTATGCAAAGCTCCCTAATAAGGAAGAAAATGTAAATTCATTTTTCGACCTGAATAAAATTAAGTTTTATAATAGTAAAACCTATCCAAAGCAAATTCCAGCCGGTGGATTTGTAAAACTTTGTATTCATAAAAGTAAATCTACCGATATATTTAGGTTTTTGGTAGATGGAGAAGAAGATGCCTACATAAGTTCAGCAATCAACAATACAACTCCCGGTACAATTACCGATTTTAAAGCCACAGCAGGTGTGCTTTACGAAAAAAAATCAACAGAGGTGTTAACCGACCTTACAAAAACACATATCATTGTCACCAATTCGAGTTTAACCAACTCTACGCATATTGTTTTTGAGATAATTGAGGCATAAAATTAGCAAAACAAACAGCATTGACAACTTTCCGAAAAGTTGTCAATGCTTATTTTATAGGTGGAAGTTGAAAACCACTTGAAAAAACGGGCGAAATCTGAAAAATAAAAAGCATAAACATATAAAAATATTATGTATGAAAAAGAACGTACTATTTATTTTTATCGTACTGGCATTTAATGCATTTGCTCAAAATAAACCAGCCTCAATTTACCCTCATTCTACTTCAATGGAGGGCAAACAGAAAAAACATATAAGGGAAGAAAGAAAAGGATTAGCATCATTCAATAGATATAAGGAGCTATTTCAAAGTATTGATAAAAACAAACAGCTGCTTTTTCAAATCAATGACAGCACTTATTTCTGGAAGTGGGATACCTTAAACACTGACTGGAAAATTAATTCAAAAGACATTAATTTTGTTTTTGATGCAAATAATAATATCACAAGTTTCCTACACCAAAATTGGAATGCAAATGCGTGGATAGATTCCATCAAATATTCATTCACTTTCGATGCTCACAATAACTTATTGCAATATTTAGAAAAAGTTTGGAATGGAAGTGTATGGGTGAATTCTTACCAAAGTACTTTTACTTACAATGCCAGCAACTATATGACCTCCCAGTTCGATCAGTATTGGGATGGCTTATATTGGTATGACTATGCCAAATTCACAATGACATACGATGCAAATAACAACCAAACAAGCACAATGTCAGAAGGTCTGTTTATGGGCGATTGGGTGATTGATTATAAAGCAATTTATACCTATGATGCCAACAATAAGGTAATAACCTATGTGTATCAGTTAGGGAATGGCAATGTTTTAGAAAACTCGGATATGGCCACATACACATATAATACCAACAACAATATAACTAAAGTCTTACAATATTCCTGGAATGGAAATTCATGGGCAAATTTCAGCAAATACAATTACGAATATGATGCGAATAATAATTGTATTACCATTTTAGGGCAAGGTTGGAATGGTAGCAATTGGCAGAATGGGGAATTAATTAGCAATAATTATGATGCCAACAATAACCTAAGAGCCGAATTAAGACAGGATTGGAATGATGCTTGGGTAAATAACACATTTAAAACCTATACCTACGATTCGAATAATAATAAAATTACTGAATTAAGCCAAAATTGGAGTTGGACAGGAATTTGGGATAATTATTGGCATATACTCTATACCTACGATTCCAATAATAATAAAATAAGTGAGCTTGGTCTAAGGTGGAATAATAATATTTGGGCCACAAACTATCAATATTTATATTTGTATGATGCTAATAATTTTCTTGAAGGAAAATCATATAAAGGATGGGACAATGCAGGGATAAGCCTATTAAGCAGCGATAGTTCACATTATTATTTTAATGCAATAGTTGGAATACAGGATGCAAAAAAGGTAGATGATAACATCAGTATTTATCCTAACCCAGCCATTGACAAAATAGCCATAAAAACCCCTTCAATAAATAAAGATATAACAATTTCAATCTATAACCTTCAAGGGCAACTCCTCTTTCAACAATCTGCAAGGCATGAAAAGACAGAAATAGATGTTTCAGCATTTTTAAAAGGGATGTATTTTGTAAGAGTAGAAACGGATGAAGGTATGGTTTGTGGGAAGTTTGTGAAGGAGTAAACCCTATCCATAAATGATATCCACCTTCCTCCATAAAGATATACTATATATATAAAGATAGTTTATAATTCCTTATCTCGTTGCACAACTCCGTCATGAAAATAGCCTTATGTTACACTATATATATAAGGAGTATAAATTGCATGTTAGTTTTGAAACAATTCAATATAAAAAGCAATCAATGCAATAAAAAGGTTGAAATAAGCCGAATAATATTATATTTGCAGACTATTAAAGGAGAGATGGCCGAGTGGTCGAAGGCGCACGCCTGGAAAGTGTGTATCTGCCAAAAGTGGATCATGGGTTCGAATCCCATTCTCTCCGCAAAATATTTTTTTAAGTTATACGTTTTACTTCCAAAAGAGAGGTAACATTATGTCCGACATTAAACCATTTTTAGCTAAGTTTATGATTTATTTCGGCTTCTTTATGGTCATACTCTACGTGGGTTTGGGAAGTTTTATTTTATATCCGACCACATTGCCCGACATACCTCGAAATATTAAATTTGTCTTTGGATTTTTCTTTATCGCTTATGGCATCTTCCGTTTGGTAAGAAGCCTGATGACATTAAAAAATAACCGTAATAATCAAACACAATGAAAAATATTAGCCAAATCAAAATGATGTTTGTCATGGCAATAAGTGCCTTATTGCTTGCAGCCTGTGGAAACCCAAGCGGCATAATAGATGAAACTCCAACACGCGGACATATCAAAATAACCGTCGACGAATCGTATCAATTGCTGATTGATGCCGAACTTCAAGTGTTTCATTCCATTTATACCTATGCAAAAGTGGATGTTGCCTACAAACCCGAAGCCGAAGCCATTGCCGATTTGATGAACGATTCGGTCAGGCTTGTGATAGTTAACCGAAAACTCACCGAACAGGAAGATCAATATCTGAAGAATAAACAACTTATTCCACGTACCACCAAAATTGCTTATGATGGAATGGCTTTTATTGTGAATAAAAAGAATACAGATACTCTCATAAGATGGGATCAGATAAGAGATATTTTCTCAGGTAAAATAAAGACTTGGAAACAGCTTAACAACAAAGCCAATACCTCTGATTTAAAGGTAGTGTTCGATAATAACAAATCGGGCAATGTACGTCAGATAAAAGAACAATTCAAAATCAACCAAAGCTTTCCCGATTATTGCTTTGCAGTGAAATCGAACCCTGAAGTAATAAAATATGTAGAAAGCAATCCGAATGCCATTGGAATTATTGGCGTAAACTGGATAAGCGACTCCGATGATACACTCAGTCATAAATTTATGAAAAACATTAATGTGGTTGAAATCGGCAACGAAAACAATCTCGATGGGACAGGTCTATTTTGTAAACCCTATCAAGGTTACATTGCCGAAAGCTCCTACCCATTAAGACGCGAAGTATTTGTCATCAGCAGAGAAACCTTTTCGGGACTTGGCACAGGATTTGCATCCTTTGTTGCAGGCGATAAAGGTCAACGCATCATACTCAAAGCCGGAATGGTTCCCGCAACGATGCCTGTTCGATTAATATCAGTCAAGAAATAAACAGTAAAACTTAAAACTCAAAATATACAACTCATGAATTCACAAATGAAGAAAAACAGCTTAATCTCAATACTGCTGATATTTTTTGCCTTTAGCCTGTCTGCACAAGATCTGAAAACGGCTAATACCCTAACCAATAGCGAACAGTTTGAAGCAGCCAATACTATCTACGAAAAGCTTTTAAAAGAACAGCCTAACAATGGAGATGTATATTATTATTATGGAGAAGCCTATTTGAAAGAGTATTTTACCGATTCAATTACGGTTACTTTCAAAGAAGTAGCCGAACCTGCAGGTTTGCTCTTTAATAAAGGAATAGAAAAAGACACCTCAAATCCTTTAAATTATATAGGTTTAGGAAAACTACTCCTTTATAGTAATAAGAAAATTGAAGCTCAGGCAAAATTCGATAAAGCAATTTCCTTGCTTCCAACCAAAAAGAGTAAAATAATTATGTCTAACGACCGTCAGGCATTGGTTTATTATAAAATTGCAGATTCATACACCAGAGCCGAAGGGAGCGATGCAAACCTAGTAAATCTCATGCTCGATAAAGCAGAAGCATTAGATAAAAATAATCCTGAAATCTATATCATTCGTGGCGACGTCTATTTGTTTCTTAATAATGATGGATCAAATGCAATTTTGAATTATAAAAAAGCACAATCTCTCGATCCAAAATCACCAAAAGCTAAATTACGTCTAGGTCAACTTTGGACCCGTGCAAAGAAATATACTGATGCAGTAGGATTTTACAAAGAAGCAATTGAGATTGATTCCACCTTTGCTCCTGCATACAGAGAACTTGCAGAAATATATTCTATGGCTGGTCAATTTGAAAATGCCAAAAAGAATTACAGTAAATTCATTGAACTTTCGAGCCAAAACACCTATGCAAAAGTACGATATGCATCTTTTATGTTTTTGACAAAAGATTATCCAGGAACCATTCAACTTATAAATGAAATTTTATTGAAAGACCAATCCTTTAATGTTCTCAATCGTTTGTTGGCCTATTCTTATTTTGAAACCAAAGACTATCCAAAAGGATTAGGAGCGATAGAGAAATTCTTTTTAAACACTAAAACCAATAAAATCATTGCCTCCGATTATTCCTATTATGCAAGAATACTTTCAAAATTAGGCAGCGATTCCATTGCAATTGAAAAATATAAAGTTGCCATATCTCTTGATACGGCTGATATGGATTTAATTTCAGAAATGGCTACTACTTATAGTAAAATGAAAAAATATGCTGAAGCCGCTACCATGTATGAAACCAAAATCTTAAAAGGCGCAGCAACTTTAACCGATTATTACAGCTTAGGTAAAGCTTATTATTCCGTTCCTGACTATGTAAAGGCTGATACCACCTTTGGTACATTGATTTCTAAAAAGCCTGACTTTATGCAAGCTTATTTATGGAGAGCCTACACCAATACCAATCTTGATCCTGATAATAAAAATGCATTAGCAAAACCATGGTTCGAGGCTTATATAAATATAGCGGTTGTTGATTCAGTTAAAAACCAAAAAGACTTAATACAAGCTTATTCCTATCTAGCTGCATATTATTTATTACAGGCAAAGGATTATTGCAAAGCAAAACTTTACAGTGAAAAAATAATATTATTCGATGCAAAAAATGAAAGGGCACTCATGATATTAAAGGATGTAAAGAATAAATGCATTGAAAAATAAAATAAATTTAATAGGGTTTCGTTTTAAAGTAAAAACCAAGTAGGGCTAATATCAAAAATAAAATTTTATATTTGCCGCATAAAAACAAATAGAAAAAATCAATAAGTATAAATTTTAATTACAAACAAAATGAACAAACAGAAAGAACAAAAAGGTAATTCTTTAAAAGACGCGATACAATCAGCGTTTGCAATCAGCGCCATCCTGATTTCCTTAGTTGTTGCGTATCTCATTTATAAATTTATTATGGGAAGCCCACTCAACTTTGAAGGAGGAAATCCAGAAGGACATCCACTTCCAGGTAACTATTTAGCAATGGTATATAAAGGAGGTTTAATTGTGCCTGTTTTAATTTCTTTAATCTTAATTTTAGCTACTTTTTCAATTGAAAGAGCTATCACGCTTTCAAAAGCAAAAGGAAAAGGCAAAACCAATGTATTTGTGAAAAACATTCAAAATTACATGAGTACAAATCAAATTGATGCTGCAATTAAAGAATGTGACAAACAAAAAGGATCACTTGCTAATATTATGAAAGCTGCCTTAGCAAAGTTTACAGAACTTCGCGACGACACAAAACTTGAGAAAGAACAGAAAATTCTTTCATTACAAAAAGAAATTGAAGAAGCATCTGCCCTTGAATTACCAATGTTATCTAAAAACCTAGTAATTCTTTCTACTATTGCCTCTATTGCTGTACTTATTGGTCTTATAGGTACTGTACTTGGTATGATTAGAGCATTTAGTGCTTTGGCATCTGCCGGATCACCTGATGCCTTAGCTCTTGCAACAGGTATTTCAGAAGCGCTTATCAACACTGCTTTTGGGATCACTGGTTCTACTCTTGCTATTATTCTTTATAACATGTTCTCTACTCGCATTGATAATTTGACCTTTAAAATGGACGAAGCAAGTTTTAGCGTAGTTCAAACATTTGCATCACAACTTAAATAATAATAGAAGTATATTGAGGAAATAAAAATATTTTACCATGCCAAAAATAAAATTACCGGTAAAATCACCCAGCATTGACATGACGCCTTTGGTGGACCTCTTTTCACTCCTCCTTACTTTTTTCATGTTAACTTCTTCTTTCCGACCACAAGAAGCTGCTATCATTGATACGCCAAGTTCGGTTTCGGAAAAAGTATCTCCTGATAAAAACATTATAACGATTCTTGTAGACAAGGATAATAAAGTGTTTTTCAATCTTGATAATGGAAAAGATAGTTCTACATTATATCGAAAAGATGTATTGATTAGCGTTGGAAAACAATATAATGTGAATTTTACTGATGAAGAATCTACGAGGTTCTCAAAACTTGCTTCATTCGGAATGCCTATCAACAACATGAAAAAATGGATTAATTCTAAGGATTCGAAAGAAAGTGATAAATGTCAAATAGGTATGCCTATTGATTCTACGGATAATCAACTTGCAATGTGGGTTAGATTTACCAGACTAAGTAATCCAAATGCTGAAGTCGCCATAAAAGGTGATGGGAATTCGGATTTCAAAACAGTTAAAAAAATCATGGATATACTTCAAGATAATAAAGTGAATAAATTTAACTTAACGACCAACCTTGTAAAAGAGGAAGCTACAATTGTCGATATTAAGTAAACACAAAATAAGGAGAAATAATTATGGCTGAAATAATGGAAAACGACGCTGGAAAGAAAACCAGCGGAAAACGACGCCCTAAAAAGCATTCAACTCATATTGACATGACGCCGATGGTTGACTTAATGTGTTTGCTAATCACGTTCTTTATGCTAACTACTGCCTTTAATAAACCTAAGGTTATGGAAATTACCATGCCAGAAAAGGGCGACACTACAAAATTGAAAGATCGCCCGGTTATCGCCGCAGATCGTACTATAAATATTATTTTAACTGAAGGTGACAAAATTTATTATTACGTAGGAGCTATTGAAAAAGGGAAACCTACTCCGGCTCTTATTAAAACAGACTTCGGAAAAGATGGAATTCGTAAGTATTTATTAGAACGCAACAAGGTTGTTTTTAAAGAAATATATGAACTCAAAGAGAAAGTCAAAAAAGGTGAACTTGTAATGACAACTGATACCTTAAATGCGAAAATAAAGGAAAAGAAGAAGATTGACCCAAAAGCACCAATTATATTGATTAAACCTGCGGAGAAAACCAAATATCGCAATATTGTTGATATTATTGATGAAATGGCAATTACCAATATTGCAAGTTATGCAGTAGTGGATATTTCACCAGATGAAGTTAAACTTCTTGAAACAGCACCCAAATAGTCATTTAAAGTTTTTTTTAAAACATTGAAAAAATAAATATCATGGCCAAAGAAAAAATTGAAAGCCTAGACGAAATAGTTTTCAGCAATAGGAATAAAGACTACGGAGCCTACAATTTAAGAAAGATATATAAGAAGCATGTGACAATAGCACTTCTTATTTCGTGTGCAGTTCTTATTGTAAGCGTAGCAGTACCTATGGTAACTAGTTATTTGAATAGAACATCTTCCACATTGGAAGATAAAACTGTTGGGGCGGAAATGTTGGCTCCTCCTCCTGAAAAAGAGGAAACACCACCACCACCACCACCACCACCTGAAGCGATTGAACAAAAAGTGAAGTTTACTGCACCAATTGTTTCATCTGATACTACTGAAACGACAAATACTGATTTAAATCAGGATGATTTGAATAAGCAAGTTGCGCCTCCTGTTGATGACAATATTGTTGTTGATGATAACAAAACCGTTGTTATAGATGAGCCTGAAAAAGCCCCTGTTTTTACTATTGTTGAAGAAATGCCATCCTATCCAGGAGGAGATGAATCTAGGATAAAGTTTTTAACAGACAATATTAAATACCCCCAGGTAGCAAAAGAAAGTGGAATACAAGGAACTGTTTATGTTACTTTTGTTATTGATGAAAAAGGAAGAGTTACTGACGTGAAAGTGCTTCGTGGAATCGGCGGGGGATGTGATGAAGAAGCTGTACGAGTAGTAAAACTTTTCCCCGCTTGGAATGCCGGGAAGCAAACAGGGAAGGCTGTTAGAGTTCAATTTAATATGCCTATTAAGTTTACGCTAAGCTAAAAATCTTTTATTAAGAATATTTTCTGGCTCTCATTTCGCTAACAAGTGAGAGCCGGAAGTAAAACTATCAAACCTTACAAAACCTGTTAAGGGTTTTCACTCAAGGGGCCACTCTTTAACTACTTAAATCTGTGTGAGTATTATTTTCTGAAATTTTTGTGCGAAAGAGAAAATGGTTTCTTGTAATTTATCCCAGCTCTGCTGCAAGGTAGTATATTATAATACCTTTTTGATTTCAGGGAAATAATTATTTATGGGTTAGATTTAAAGGTGGCATGAAATACAATTCATATTATTAAATTAGTTTTAGTGATTTTCAACTAAATAATCATTAAAGAATATAGGATTTTTGGGAGAAGATATAATAGTAAGAGTTTTCTGTGAATTTCAACTATGATAATTTATTTGAGCAAAATAATAATAATATTGCTTGTCTATCAAAATTAAATTATATCTTTGTGCCCTTCAATATAAAATTGAAATTAGAATCAACATAATAACTAAAAGAAGCATTTTTTATGATCATAGTTCCTATTAAAGAAGGTGAAAACATCGATAAAGCATTAAAGAAATTAAAAAGGAAGTTTGAAAAAACCGGAACTGTTAAAGAATTACGAGAAAGACAGAAATTCACTAAACCTTCAGTAGTTAAAAGAATGACTCGATTGAAAGCAGTTTACATTCAGCAACTTATTCAGGGTCAGGAAGATAATAAATAATCTATTTTTTATTTTTTAAAACTTGCTTGTGGATTGAAATAATTCGTATTTTTATGCGTTTTTATTTAAATCTATCAAGCAATTTTTTTGATGAAAAAAGAATATTTAAAGTATTTAAAATTTGAAAAAAAGCTTTCTAACCATACCATAATTGCTTATAGTACGGATATTGATGAAGCTATTTGTTATTTTGAAGGGGCTTTCAATATATATGTAATTAAAAATATTTCCTCAGAAATTATTCGTTCATGGATAGTTGAACTCCTTGAAAAAAATATTAATCCTAAAAGTATTAATAGGAAATTATCCTCACTTAAAAGCTATTTTAAATTCCTTATTAAGAATGGGGTAGTCGAAAATAATCCTCTTGAAAAAGTATTTTCACTGAAAACTACAAAACGCTTGCCTACATTTGTTGAAAAAGACAAAATGGAAGAATTGTTTTTTAAATTTGAAACGGGAGATGAATTTGTGCTAATTAGAAATAAGTTGATAATTGAATTATTTTATGGGACTGGAATTCGTTTATCCGAACTTATTAATTTAAGGATTTTAGATTATAATATTATCGAATCAACAATTAAGGTTTTGGGGAAACGGAAAAAGGAACGTATTATTCCATTAGGTTTTATGCTAAATAAATTGTGTAAAGAATATATTGAAATAAGAGGAAAATTGTTTTCAAAAAATGAAAGAAGTGACTTTTTGTTTGTTAACATGAAAGGAAATGGTTTATATCCGAAAATTGTTTATAGAATTGTGAAAAAATATCTGGAGTTTATTACTACAATAAAAAAGAAAAGTCCACATGTTCTTCGTCACACGTTTGCAACTCATATGTTAGATAATGGAGCGGATATCAATTCGATCAAAGAACTGCTCGGGCATTCTAGCTTATCATCAACTCAAGTATATACACACAATACAATATTTAAATTAAAAAACACATATAAATTCGCTCATCCAAGGGCATAAATAACAAGGAGGATAAAATGAATATTAATATTAATGCAGTCAAATTTAAAACTGACAAAAAACTCGAAGAATTTATTCAAGAAAAGCTAAGTAAATTAAGTACAATACATGATGGGATTATAGGTAGTGACGTTACTCTTAGGTTGGATAGTAATGAAAAAACTCAAAATAAGATAGCTGAAATTAGATTAGTAATCAGAGGAAATGACCTTTTTGCAAAAAAAGAAACTAAATCATTCGAAGAGTCAGTTGACTCAGCTATTGACGCTTTAAAGAAGCAAATAGCAAAACACAAAGAAAAAATTAAAGGAATATAAAAAAAATATTTGACAAAACTATTGTTTATTAAAATATCTTGTATATCTTTGCAGACCTTTTAATAGAGGTAAGTGATTAATATATCTAGAAATATGTTATTCAGATTATTAAAAGGAAATGTTCTTAAATATTGCCGATGTAGCTCAGTTGGCCAGAGCAGCTGATTTGTAATCAGCTGGTCGGGGGTTCGAATCCCTCCATCGGCTCGGCTAAATAAAAATGGGGAGGTACCAGAGCGGTCAAATGGGGCAGACTGTAAATCTGTTGGCACAGCCTTCGGAGGTTCGAATCCTTCTCTCCCCACATTTTTTTTGCGGAAGTAGCTCATTTGGTAGAGCGAAAGCCTTCCAAGCTTTAGGTGGCGGGTTCGAGCCCCGTCTTCCGCTCTTAGTAAAGCCGATGTAGCTCAGAGGTAGAGCACTTCCTTGGTAAGGAAGGGGTCACGAGTTCAACTCTCGTCATTGGCTCAAATTTTATTTAAATTAAAACAAGTATATATATTCAATTTTAACATTAAGCAACATGGCAAAAGAAAAATTCGATCGTTCCAAACCCCACGTAAATGTTGGCACAATTGGTCATATCGATCACGGTAAAACAACTTTAACTGCAGCTATTACATTAACACTTGCAGACAAGGGATTGTCAGAGTTTAGATCATTCGATTCTATTGACAACGCACCTGAAGAAAAAGAAAGAGGGATAACTATTAATACAGCTCACGTTGAATATTCAACAGAAAACAGACATTATGCACACGTAGATTGTCCTGGTCATGCTGATTATGTAAAAAACATGGTAACAGGTGCTGCTCAGATGGACGGAGCAATTTTAGTTGTTGCAGCTACTGATGGACCAATGCCTCAGACGCGTGAGCATATTTTGTTAGCTCGCCAAGTTGGAGTTCCTAAACTAGTTGTTTTCATGAATAAAGTTGACATGGTTGATGATCCTGAATTATTAGACCTTGTTGAAATGGAAATACGTGAACTTTTAACATTTTATGGATTTGATGGTGACACAACTCCTGTAATTAGAGGATCCGCTTTAGGTGGTTTAAATAAAGAACCACAATGGATTGATAAAATTATGGAGTTAATGGCAGCTGTTGATTCATATATACCTATTCCTCCTAGAGATGTAGATAAAGACTTCTTAATGCCAATTGAAGATGTTTTTTCAATTACGGGTCGAGGAACGGTAGCAACTGGAAGAATTGAAACAGGTGTTATTAACTCAGGAGATCCTGTAGATATTATCGGAATGGGAGCAGAAAAACTCAAATCGGTAGTAACTGGTGTTGAAATGTTTCGCAAGATTTTAGATAGAGGTGAAGCAGGTGATAATACAGGCTTATTACTTCGTGGAATAGACAAGGATGCAATTAGAAGAGGAATGGTTATTGCTAAACCAGGTTCTGTTACACCACATAAATTATTTAAAGCTGAAGTTTATGTCTTAAAAACTCAGGAAGGTGGACGACATACTCCTTTCCATAACAAATATAGACCACAATTTTATTTCCGAACAACTGACGTAACTGGTGAAATATTTTTACCAGATGGTGTTGAAATGATAATGCCTGGGGACAATACTACTATTGAAGTTCATTTACTTTCTACTATTGCAATGAGCAAAAATTTACGTTTTGCAATTCGTGAAGGTGGACGTACAGTAGGTGCTGGACAAGTAATAGAAATTCTTGATTAATATTATTTAGAAGCTTCATCTTAGACGTTTCTAAGTGGAAATTTACGGGAGTAGCTCAATTGGTAGAGTAGTGGTCTCCAAAACCATTGGTTGAGGGTTCAAATCCTTCCTCCCGTGCATAAGAATTAATACAATGTTCAAAAAAATAATAAATTATATTAAAGAAAGCTACGATGAACTTATGAATAAAGTTTCGTGGCCTTCATGGAGTGAGTTACAAAGTAGTGCTTTAGTAGTATCTATTGCATCACTTATTATTGCTGTTGTGATTTTCTTGTTCGATATGGCATTTGGAATTCACGGCAGTTTAAATAAAGAAGATCCAACGGCAGCCTCAACAGTGTGGAGAGGAATATTGGGGTTTTATTATTGGTTCTTTAGTTAAATGGAATATCATCGTATTTGATTAGATTAATAGTTTTTTAATGTTAGCTTCCATAACTTTAAACTATTAAAAATTGAATATAGTTATATTATAATGTTCAAGCAAATTGTTCACCCTCATTGAAGTCGAAAATTAATATGAGCGAAATACTTAAAAAGTGGTATGTAGTCAGAGCGATTACAGGTAACGAAAAAAAGGTAAAACAATACCTGGAAAGTGAAATTAGTCGCCTGAATCTAGCTGAATATATTTCGCAAATATTAATCCCTACCGAGAAAGTATATCAAGTAAGGAATGGTAAAAAACTTGCTAAAGAACGTAACTATTTTCCAGGTTACGTATTAATAGAAGCGTGTTTAGTAGGTGAAATACCTCACATTATTAAGAATATCCCTAGTGTTTTGGGATTTTTAGGTTCTAAAGGAGAGCCGGTCCCAATGAGGCCTAGTGAAGTGAATCGTATTCTTGGTAAAATTGATGAGCTTTTGGAGCAGGGAGAAGAAGTCAATGTGAATTTTATTCTTGGAGAATCTGTTACTGTAATTGATGGACCATTCAATAGTTTTAGTGGAGTAATCGAAGAAATAAACGAAGAAAAGAAAAAACTAAAAGTTATGGTAAAGATTTTTGGAAGAAAGACTCCTCTTGAGTTAAGTTTCACACAAGTTGAAAAGGAATAATTTGCTGATAAGGTTTGTAAATTAAAAAAAAATGTTACTATGGCAAAAGAAGTAAGTGGGCTTATTAAATTACAGATCAAAGGGGGAGCAGCTAATCCTTCACCTCCGATAGGACCTGCGTTAGGTTCAAAAGGAGTTAATATCATGGAGTTTTGTAAACAGTTTAATGCTCGTACGCAAGATAAAGCTGGAAAAGTATTACCTGTTATCATTACTGTTTTTAAAGATAAATCTTTTGATTTTATCATTAAAAATCCGCCTGTGGCTATACAGTTATTAGAAATTACTAAAATGAAAAAGGGTTCTCCTGAACCTAATAGGAATAAAGTAGCTTCTGTAACTTGGGATGATGTAAAAGAGATAGCTGAATCAAAAATGCCTGACCTAAATGCATTTACGGTTGAATCAGCCATGAAAATGGTAGCCGGAACTGCAAGGAGTATGGGATTTACTATAAAAGGAACTTCTCCTTTTGAGAATAAATAACAGTTATAAATTAAAATTAACTGCAATTAAAAAAAAATGGCTAAAATTTCAAAAAAACGAAAAGAGGCTTTAACGAAATTCGATAAAAACGCGGTATATTCTTTGACTGATGCAGTAAAGATTGTCAAAAACATCACTTCTACAAAATTTGATGCTTCTGTTGATCTTGATGTTCGTTTAGGAGTTGACCCTCGAAAAGCTAATCAGATGGTAAGAGGAATTGTTACTCTTCCTCATGGAACTGGTAAGACTATTAAGGTTTTGGTTCTATGCACCCCTGATAAAGAGGATGAAGCTAAAGCTGCAGGTGCAGATTATTATGGACTTGATGAATATATTCAGAAAATCAAGGAAGGCTGGACAGATGTTGATGTTATTATCACAATGCCTAGCATAATGCCAAAAATCGGCGCCTTAGGCAAAATTTTGGGACCTCGTGGGTTGATGCCTAACCCAAAAACTGGTACAGTTACAATGGAAGTTGGTAAAGCTGTATTAGAAGTTAAAGCGGGGAAAATAGATTTTAAAGTTGATAAGTATGGAATAGTTCATTCTTCTGTAGCTAAGGTATCTTTTAATGATGAAAAAATTGCGGAGAATGCGAAGGAATTACTATCATCTATTGTCAAACTGAAGCCAGCTGCTGCTAAAGGTACCTATATTAAAAGTATTTACCTTTCAAGTACGATGAGCATGGGTATTCAGGTTGAACCAAAATCGATTACTTAGTTACTTTTCAAAAACTGCGAAAAAAATAACAGACATGAGAAAAGACGATAAAAATCAACTTGTTGAGTCTATTACAACTCTTCTAAACACATATAGTAACGTATATATTACTGATACTTCAAATCTAAATGTTGAAACTATCAATAATTTTCGAAGATTGTGTTTCAAAAAAGATGTAAAACTCCAAGTAGTAAAAAACACATTGCTAAAGCGTGCAATGGATCAATCAGGGAAAAATTTTGAAGATATTTATCCCTTTTTGAATGGACCTACTTCAATTATGCTTTCTGATACAAGTAGTCTTCCTGCTAAACTTATAAAAGAATTTAGGAAGAAAGCTTTAAAACCAGCAATAAAAGCTGCTTTTATTGAGGAAAGTATATATACTGGTGATAACTTACTTGACGTTCTTGCAAGTATCAAAACAAAGAACGAAATGATAGGTGAAGTTATTGCGTTATTACAATCACCTGTGACAAATGTTATTTCTGCATTGCAATCAGGAAAACATACCCTAGCCGGTATAGTTAAAACTTTATCAGAAAAATAAAAATTAATTTAAACAATTTAAAAATAAATAGAAATGGCAGATTTAAAAGCTTTTGCAGAACAATTAGTTAATTTGACCGTAAAAGAAGTTAACGAATTAGCACAGATTTTAAAAGACGAATATGGAATTGAACCAGCAGCTGCTACTGCAGTTGTTGCAGCTGGCCCTGCTGCTAGTGGCGCTGATGCCGCAGCAGAAGAAAAAACCAGTTTTGATGTAATTTTAAAATTCGCAGGACAATCAAAATTAGCTGTAGTAAAATTAGTAAAAGAACTCACAAGCCTTGGCTTAAAAGAAGCTAAAGAGTTAGTTGACGCAGCACCAAAACCAATTAAAGAAGGCGTAACGAAAAATGAAGCTGAAGCGTTGAAATCTCAATTAGAAGAAGCTGGTGCTGAGGTGGAGATTAAGTAAAGAATAATCTTATTGATGTAAAGTAGTGGACTTCTTCCTGTAAAGGGAGAAGTCTTTACTGCTATAATTAATTTTAACTTCTTAACTTAAATATTTTAACCTTGGCTACTCAAAATTTGCAACGAATCAATTTCGCATCAATAAAATCAGTTCCATATCCGGATTTTCTTGAAATTCAACTTAAATCATTCCAGGAATTTTTTCAATTGGAAACTAATCCTGAGGATAGGATTAATGAAGGGTTATATAAAGTTTTCGCAGAAAACTTTCCTATAACTGATGCGCGTAACAATTTTGTCCTCGAATTTTTAGATTATTTTGTTGATCCGCCGCGATACACTACTGAGGAATGTATTGAAAGAGGACTTACTTATTGCGTTCCTTTCAAAGCAAAACTTAAATTATATTGTACTGATCCAGATCATGAAGATTTTGAAACAATAATTCAAGACGTTTATCTTGGAATGATACCTTATATGACTCCTAAAGGTACATTCATTATTAATGGGGCTGAGAGAGTTGTAGTTTCTCAGTTGCATAGATCCCCTGGGGTTTTTTTTGGAACTAGTTTACATGCTAATGGAACACAACTTTATTCTGCTAGAATTATTCCTTTTAAAGGTTCGTGGATGGAGTTTACTACAGACATAAACAATGTAATGTATGCTTACATTGATAGAAAGAAAAAATTACCAATTACTACTTTGCTTCGGGCAATTGGTTATGAAACAGATAAAGATATTTTAGAAATATTTGGATTAGCTGATGAAATTAAAGTTTCTAAAGTTAATCTTAAAAAAGTAGTTGGTCAGAAACTTGCGGCTCGTGTTGTTAGAACTTGGGTAGAAGATTTCGTTGATGAGGATACCGGTGAAGTTGTATCCATTGAAAGAACTGAGGTCTTGATTGATCGTGAAACAGAACTAGATGTTAAGCATATTGACTTAATTGTTGATGCGGGAATTAAAACCATTTTATTACATAAATTTAAGGAAGGTGAAGATATTGATTATTCAATTATTTTCAATACCTTACAAAAAGATACTGCAAATTCAGAAAAAGAAGCAGTAGAATATATTTATCGTCAGCTAAGAAATGCTGAGCCTCCTGACGAAGAGACAGCAAGAGGAGTTATTGAAAAGCTTTTCTTCTCAGATAAAAGATACGATTTAGGGGATGTTGGGCGTTATAGGATAAATAAAAAACTTAACCTTGATGTACCTTCTAATACGAAAATTCTCACTAAAGAAGATATTATATATATCATAAAATACTTGATTGAGCTTATTAATGCAAAAGCTGAAGTTGATGATATTGACCATTTAAGTAATCGTAGAGTTAGAACTGTTGGTGAACAATTGTATATGCAATTTGGTGTTGGGTTAGCTCGCATGGCAAGGACAATTCGTGAGAGAATGAACGTTAGGGATAATGAAGTTTTTACTCCAATGGATTTAATTAATGCTAAAACACTATCATCAGTTATTAATTCATTCTTTGGAACTAATCAACTTTCACAGTTCATGGATCAAACTAATCCTTTGGCCGAAATTACTCATAAAAGGAGAATTTCTGCTTTAGGACCAGGAGGGTTGTCTCGAGAAAGAGCAGGATTTGAGGTTCGTGATGTTCATTATACCCACTATGGTAGATTATGTACAATTGAAACTCCAGAGGGACCGAACATTGGATTAATTTCATCTCTTTGTGTTTATGCTAAAATTAATAAGCTTGGATTTATTGAAACTCCATATGTTAAGATTGAGGAAGGAAGAGTTGTTTCCGAAGAAAAGCCGATATATTATAGTGCCGAAGAAGAAGAAAGTAATATTATAACTCAAGCAACTACTCCTGTAACTGAAAATAATTACTTAGCATCAAATAAAATAAAAGCTCGATTCCAAGCTGATTATCCAATTGTTGAAAAAACTAAGGTGGCTTTGATGGATATTGCACCTAACCAGATAGCTTCAATTGCTGCATCGTTAATTCCGTTCCTTGAACATGATGATGCAAATCGTGCATTGATGGGATCAAATATGATGCGTCAGGCTGTTCCTTTAATTAGCACAGAACAATCCATTGTTGGAACAGGTATTGAAGCCGATGTTGCAAAAGATTCTCGAGTTTTAATTAATGCAGAAGGTGATGGGATAGTTCAATACGTAGATTCTATTCAAATAGCAATTCGTTATAATCGCAAAGAAGATGAAAGATTAGTCAGTTTTGAAGAAGATGTTAAAGTATATAAACTAACCAAATTTGCCAGAACAAATCAGAATACTTGTGTTAATTTGAAACCCATTGTAAAGAAAGGGGATAAAGTTGTAAAAGGTCAAGTACTTTGTGAAGGATATTCAACAAAAGAAGGGGAACTTGCTTTAGGAAGAAACTTAATGGTTGCATTTATGCCATGGAAAGGATATAATTTCGAAGATGCAATTGTGATTTCAGAAAAAGTAGTTAAAGAAGATATCTTTACTTCAATTCATATTGAAGAGTTTACATTAGAAGTTCGAGAAACAAAACGTGGTTTAGAAGAACTTACTAGTGATATCCCAAATGTGAGCGCAGAAGCAACAAAAGATTTAGATGAGAATGGACTTATCAGAATTGGGGCAGAAGTAATAGAGGGAGATATATTAATAGGAAAGATTACTCCAAAAGGAGAATCAGATCCAACTCCTGAAGAAAAACTTTTAAGAGCAATATTTGGAGACAAAGCCGGAGACGTAAAGGATGCATCATTAAAAGCTCCTCCTTCTATGAAAGGCGTTGTTATCAATAAAAAACTATTTTCAAAAGTAATTAAAGATAAAAAGTCTAAAGGAAAAGAAAAAGATTTATTAAAGGACTTTGAAGAATCATATAACCAGAATACTCAAAACCTTAAATTAAAACTTACCGATAAGTTGATGGTTTTATTGAATGGTAAATCTTCTCAGGGTGTTCATAATATTTTCAAGGAGAATGTTGTTGCAAAAGGCACAAAATATACTCAAAAAATAATTTCGGGAATCGACTTTTTAAATGTTAATCCAAATAAATGGACATCTGATAGTGATAAAAATGATTTGATAAAAGAACTTATCAATAATTATATCATTAAGCATAAAGAATATTTTGGAATATATACACGCCAAAAATTTGTTGCGACAGTTGGTGACGACTTGCCAAGTGGAATCATTCAAATGGCAAAAGTTTATATAGCAAAAAAACGAAAACTTAAGGTTGGTGATAAAATGGCTGGTCGTCACGGTAATAAGGGTATTGTTGCAAAAATTGTACGTGAAGAAGACATGCCATTCCTCGAAGACGGTACACCAGTTGATGTTGTATTAAATCCATTAGGTGTTCCTTCTCGTATGAACCTTGGACAAATTTATGAAACTGTACTTGGTTGGGTTGGAAAGAAATTGGGTATGAAATTTACAACTCCAATTTTTGATGGTGCATCAGTTCAAGAAATAAATGACTATTTAGTGCAAGCTGGATTACCTGAAAATGGTAGCGTTTATCTTTATGATGGTGGAACAGGTGAAAGATTTCATCAACCTGCAACTGTTGGGTATATTTACATGCTCAAACTTCATCACATGGTAGACGATAAAATGCATGCACGTTCTATAGGACCATATTCATTAATCACTCAGCAACCTCTTGGTGGGAAAGCACAATTTGGAGGACAAAGATTTGGGGAAATGGAAGTTTGGGCACTCGAAGCTTTTGGTGCAGCAAATATCTTACAAGAAGTTCTAACATTCAAATCAGATGACGTAATTGGAAGAGCTAAAGCTTATGAAGCACTTGTGAAAGGTGAAAACCTTCCGGTTCCTGGTGTGCCAGAATCTTTCAATGTCTTGATTCATGAGCTTAGAGGTTTAGGATTAAATATTTCCTTTGATTAATTTTCTGAATGGGATAGGTTAAATAAATCTATCCCGTCATTTATAAACACTATTAATAAAACATATGGCTTTCAGAAAAGATATTAATATAAAAAACGATTATAATAAAATTACAATCAGTTTAGCTTCTCCAGAATCAATACTTGAACAATCAAGAGGGGAAGTAACAAAACCAGAAACAATAAACTACCGTACATATAAACCTGAGCGTGATGGTTTATTCTGCGAAAGAATATTTGGACCGGTAAAAGATTGGGAATGTCATTGCGGTAAGTATAAACGTATACGCTATAAAGGTATAGTTTGTGATAGATGTGGTGTGGAAGTTACAGAAAAAAAAGTTAGACGTGAACGTATGGGTCACATACAACTTGTTGTACCTGTTGCCCATATCTGGTTTTTCCGCTCCCTCCCAAATAAAATTGGTGCCTTATTAGGTCTTCCATCAAAAAAAATAGATTCTATCATATATTATGAAAAATATGTGGTAATCAATTCAGGGATTAAAGAAATAGAAGGAATTAAGTATTTGGACTTTCTCTCTGAAGAAGAATATTTTGCAATTATTGATGCTTTACCAAAAGAAAATCAATTATTGGATGATAAAGACCCAGCTAAGTTCATCGCTAAAATGGGTGCAGATGCTCTTTATGATTTACTTAACCGCATTGATTTAGATCAAGTATCATTTGATTTAAGATACAAAGCAAGTACTGAAACATCTCAACAAAGAAAAACAGAAGCTCTAAAAAGATTACAAGTTTTTGAAGCCTTTCGTGAGGCAAGAAAAAATATTGAAAATCGACCAGAATGGATGATTGTTAAGGTTGTGCCAGTTATTCCACCTGAACTCCGTCCTCTTGTTCCTTTGGATGGGGGCAGATTTGCTACTTCTGACTTAAATGATTTATACAGAAGAGTTATTATTCGTAACAATAGGCTTAAACGTCTGATAGAAATAAAAGCACCTGATGTTATTTTAAGAAATGAAAAACGTATGCTTCAAGAAGCAGTAGATTCATTATTTGATAATTCAAGGAAAGCAAACTCTGTGAAAACAGAATCAAATAGACCTTTAAAGTCATTAAGCGATAGTTTGAAAGGAAAACAAGGTCGTTTCCGTCAAAACTTACTTGGAAAACGTGTTGATTATTCAGGACGTTCGGTAATTGTGGTTGGACCTGAACTTAAACTCAATGAATGCGGATTGCCAAAAGAAATGGCATCTGAACTTTTTAAGCCTTTTATTATTCGAAAAATGCTTGAAAGAGGTATTGTGAAAACTGTTAAGTCTGCAAAGAAAATTGTGGATCGTAAAGATTCAGTTGTATGGGATATTCTTGAAAATATTTTGAAAGGACATCCAGTAATGTTAAATCGTGCTCCTACTCTCCATAGATTAGGGATTCAAGCATTTCAGCCAAGACTTGTTGAAGGTAAAGCGATTCGTTTACATCCTTTAGTTTGTACTGCTTTTAATGCCGACTTTGACGGTGACCAAATGGCCGTTCACGTTCCTTTAGGAAATAGTGCCATTTTGGAAGCTCAGTTATTAATGTTAGCCTCGCATAACATTTTAAACCCTGCTAATGGTGCTCCTATTACTGTACCTTCTCAGGACATGGTTTTGGGATTATATTACATTACTAAAAGCAGAACAAGTACTGTTGAAAATCCTATTCGTTGTGAAGGAAAGTCTTTTTATTCTCCTGAAGAAGTTATTATTGCTTATAATGAAAATAAAATAGACCTTCATACACTCATTAAAGTGAAAATTAATGAGTATAATCTTGATACAAAAGATTTTGAATTAAAAACTATTGATACTACTGTTGGAAGAGTCCTTTTTAATCAGGTCGTTCCCTTGGAGTATGGTTATATAAATCAAATTCTTACTAAAAAAGCATTAAGAGATATTATTGGTGATATCCTTAAAAAGACAGGTACCGCCAAAACTGCAAAGTTTCTAGATGATATCAAGGAGATGGGATTTGAAATGGCCTTTAAGGGGGGACTATCTTTTAACCTTGGTGACGTTATTGTACCAGAAATTAAGGAAAAACTTGTTGCAGATGCCAATCTAGAAGTTGATGAAATAACTAATAGCTATTATGAAGGCTTTATTACAAACAATGAACGTTATAACCAGATAATTGATATCTGGACACATACCAATTCACGCCTTACCAACACTTTGATGGAAAAGATGGCAAAGGATAAGGATGGATTCAACTCAGTTTACATGATGTTGGATTCAGGTGCCCGTGGATCTAAAGAACAAATTCGTCAGTTATGTGGCATGAGAGGTCTTATGGCTAAACCACAAAAGTCTGCTGCACAAGGGGGCGAAATTATTGAAAACCCAATTTTATCTAACTTTAAAGAAGGATTAACGGTTCTTGAATATTTCATCTCTACTCACGGTGCTCGTAAAGGTTTGGCTGATACTGCTCTTAAAACTGCTGATGCTGGTTATCTTACTCGGAGATTAGTGGATGTTTCGCAAGACGTTATTATTTCACAACAAGATTGTGGAACATTACGTGGATTATCTACTGGTGCTCTCAAGAAGAATGAAGAAATTGTTGAATCATTATTTGATAGAATTTTAGGAAGGACTTCTCTCCATGATATATATCATCCTCAAACTGGTGAACTTATTATTGAAGCTGGGAAGGAATTAACTGAAGCTATTTCTCAAAAAATAGAAGATTCTCCTATTGATGAAGTTGAAATTCGTTCTGTACTTACTTGTGAATCGAAACAAGGGGTTTGCGCTAAATGTTACGGAAGAAATTTAGCTACCGGACAAATGGTTCAAAAGGGAGAAGCCGTTGGTGTAATTGCTGCTCAATCTATTGGTGAACCTGGAACTCAGCTTACTTTACGTACATTCCACGTTGGGGGTACTGCTGGTAACGTTGCCATTAATTCTAAAATTGAAGCTAAATATGAAGGTATTCTCGAAATCGATGAATTACGTTCTGTTTCCTATAAAAATGCTGATGGTCAGAAAAATGATATTATCTTAGGTCGTTCAGCTGAAATGAGAATAGTTGATCAAAATACCGGGATAACTCTTGCCTCTGGAAATCTACCTTATGGAGCTAATCTTTATGTAAAGAATGGTGATATAGTTACAAAAGGAACACTCATTAGTGATTGGGATCCATTTAACGCTGTTATTCTTTCTGAAGTAAGTGGAAAAGTTCATTTTGAAGACATTATTGAAAATATTACTTTCCGTATTGAGTCGGATGAACAAACCGGTTATCATGACAAAGTAATTATTGAAAGTAGACAGAAATCTAAAAATCCTGCAATTCATATCTTATCAGCTGATAATGAAGTGATGAAAAATTATGACATTCCTGTAGGATCTCATATTGTTGTTGAGAAAAATAAGAAAATACAAGCCGGGGATATTTTAGTTAAAATCCCTAGAACCTTTGGTAAATCTGGTGATATCACAGGGGGATTACCTCGTGTTACCGAATTATTCGAAGCTCGTAATCCTTCCGACCCTGCTATAGTTTCTGAAATTGACGGTGTTGTTACTTTCAATAAGAAACTCAAGAGAGGAAACCGTGAGGTTGTAATCACTTCTAAGACTGGTGAAGAAAAACATTATCTTATTTCTACATCAAAACAGATTCTTGCTCAAGAAAATGACTTTGTAAAAGCAGGTACTCCTTTATCGGAGGGTGCTATTACTCCTTCTAACATTTTGGCTATTAAAGGACCTATGAAGGTTCAGGAATATATTGTGAATGAGATTCAAGAAGTGTATCGTTTACAAGGTGTGAAAATCAATGATAAACATTTCGAAGTTATTGTTCGTCAGATGATGCGTAAAGTTGAAATTGAAGATCCGGGTGATACTAAGTTTCTCGAAGGTGAATTAGTTAACAAGCTGGCTTTCCAAGATGAAAATGACTGGATATTTGGAAAGAAGGTGGTTATGAATGCTGGTGAATCTCTCAATTTTAAACCTGGTCAGATTATTAGCGCTCGCCGTTTACGTGATGAAAATTCTTTACTTAAACGCAAAGATAAAAAAGCTGTTGAATCGAGAGATGCTCAACCTGCAACTGCCCTTCAGGTGCTTCAGGGAATTACAAGAGCCTCTTTACAGACTCGCAGTTGGCTTTCTGCCGCTTCTTTCCAAGAAACCACCAAGGTTCTTACTGAAGCAGCTATTAATGCTAAATCAGACAACCTACTTGGATTGAAAGAAAATGTTATCACAGGACATTTAATTCCTGCAGGTACAGGTCTACGTGAATACGAAAACTTAATTGTAGGTTCGAAAGAAGAATTTGAAATTCTTTTAGCCTCTAAAGCAAGCGAAAAATAAATCATAATTATGCAAAACGATAAACCAAACGAAACACAAATTAATATTCAACTTAGTGAAGAAGTTGCAGAAGGTACTTATTCCAATCTGGCAATTATCACTCATTCAAATTCTGAATTTATAGTTGATTTTGTAAAAATAATGCCCGGCACACCTAAAGCAAATGTAAAATCAAGAATTATTCTTACACCTCAGCATGCTAAACGCCTTCAAAAGGCTTTAGCCGAGAATATTTCGAAGTTTGAAGCAGTTCATGGAATTATTAAAGAAACAGAAGGATTCGAAGGAATCCCTATGAATTTAGGTCCAGCAGCTCAGGCTTAACAAGCATTATGGAATTATTAAAAACGCCTCTATCATTTGATGAGGCGTTTTTTTTTCACCTAAATTTAAACTAAATATTTTTTTTTCCATTTATATTAAACTAAAATTGTATTTTTGAAAAATTCCAGTGTAAATTAAACTCCAGTAAAATAAGTTATGAGAACCATTGAAAATTACAGCTTTAAGGGAAAAAGAGTCCTCATTCGAGTCGATTTTAATGTCCCTCTTAATCACAACCGTCAGATTACTGACGCTACACGTATCAGTGAGTCAATTCCAACCATTAAAAAAATACTTAATGATGGGGCTTCTGTAGTGTTAATGACCCATTTAGGTCGTCCTAATGGTCATGAGCCTGATTATTCTCTCACTCCTCTTGTTCCTGTATTATCTAATTTTCTAAACCGTAAAGTAATCTTCGATCGTGATCTCTTCGGCCCAAAAACTGTTGACGTTTGCACGAATTTGAAGCCAGGTGAAGTAGTTTTGCTTGAGAATTTACGCTTTTATCCAGAAGAAGAAGCCGCTGACGAAGGTTTCGCCAAACAATTGGCATCGCTTGCCGATTATTACGTTAATGATGCCTTTGCTACCAGTCATCGTGAGCATGCATCTGTGGCTACTATTGCGAAGTTTTTCCCTAAGAAAAAGTTTTTCGGTCTATTATTGGCCAATGAAATATTCAATCTCGACAAAGTTTTGAATCAGGCACAGCCTCCTTTCACCGCTATTATTGGTGGAGCGAAGGTTTCGAGCAAATTTGGCATCATAAAAAATCTTATCAACAAGGTTGACAATATGATTATAGGTGGTGGTATGGCCTTCACCTTTATTAAAGCCTTAGGAGGCAGTGTAGGCGATTCTCTTTTCGAAGATGACAAGATTGAGTTGGCCAAAGGTATTGTTCAGGAGATGATGCTTAAGGGTGTTAATTTGTATTTACCAACTGATGCCGTTATTGCAGATGGTTTTTCTAACGAAGCCAATGTTAAGGAGTGTTCTTCCGACTCCATTCCCGACGGTTGGTTGGGGCTCGATATTGGTAAAAAGAGTTGCCGCAGGTTTGCCGAAATTATCAACCATTCTCAAACCATTTTATGGAATGGTCCTATGGGTGTGTTTGAGCTCGACAAATTCAAACAGGGTACAAAATCCATTGCCATTGCCGTAGCGAGTGCTACTATCAGTGGTTCGTTTTCTCTCATTGGCGGTGGCGACTCTGTGGCTGCCATCAATCAATATAATCTTACCGATCAGATGAGTTATGTATCGACCGGTGGTGGTGCCATGCTCGAATACATCGAAGGAAAACAATTGCCGGGAGTTAAAGCTATCATGGGATAGCCTGCTGAGCAGTTTCGAAAAGATAATTAAACCTAAACAGAAAAGCCTGCATCCGATAGGCGGCAATCAACATAAGAGCAAAACCTTGAGATTTGCTTTTGGTGACTGCCGACTGCCGATTGCAGGCTTTCTTTATGTAATGCTGATGAAGGCAGCTTAAAACTTTTCGTCGTATTTAGTCCAAAGAAAATCGCCAAGGTCCCAGGCTTTCTTCACCACCTTTTCGCCCCAACTCATGGTGTAGCGGGTAAGGATGAGGGTGGTATTGCTTTTATTCTTTGAATTAAAAACAGCCAATGCATCTTCTTCAAATTTTTTCTGAGAAGCAAAAAGTTCCTTTTGCATAGGATTCCAAACGGCGTCGACGTCTTTACGCATGTCGCCCCAGCGCTGGGCAGTTAAGGTACCCAGACGATTAAAGGCCCACCATGCGGAGGCATTTGTATAGCCCTTGGTTCTGCCAGGTGTTTTATAGGAAAGAGGCAAGTCGGTGCTGCCTGCATACACTGGAACATAGATGGAAGTTGCGATGTTGTCGAAAGCAAGCCATGCAAGTCCTCCTATTTCGTCGGGCAACCAGTTGCGACATTGTATTATGGTTCCGTACATTGTGTACCAGCGTGCAATAGTGCGTTCGCCCATCCATCCCCATCCTCCATTGATGCGGAGCATCTTGTTCATGTCGTAGGGCATAAATGGATTTGCCAAAGGCGATATTATGGTTTTACCGCTATCGTTTGTCACGGTGATATCTTTGCACATATCATAAGGAGTTCCTTCATAATAGTCTTTAAAAAGGCTTACCATTTTATCGAGCGTCAGGGGAAGGTCGGGTTTAACAGAAAAAGGGTAGTTTTCGGCATTGGCATCGAATTTTCGAGAGGGAGCAATGAGGTCGAAAACTCTCCATTCTCTTCTTCTGGAAGCAATAGAGGTGCGGCTTTCGGGGGCATAGGCATAGCAAAAGCGAAAAACTTCGGTTTGAGGGTTCCACCAGCCACTATCAGAAGCCATTTTATAGATATTTTTTGAGGCCATAAAGAAATCGGGTTTCGAAAGGTCGATTTCTTTAATGGTGCTGGCGTTGGCATTTACGCCAACTTCGTCGTCGGGCACGCGTTGGGCAGCCCAAATGGCTCCCAAATTAGCTTTTCCCGGGCCAAGGATTTCGAAATGCCACACTTCATTCTTGTCGGCAATGGTGAGGCATTCGCCTTCGTCGTTCCAGCCGTAGGTTTTTGTAAGACTGTCGGCCAAAAGGATGGCAGCCCTTGCGGTGGTGCAGCGTTCGAGCATCAATTGAACCAATTGTTGGCAGTCGATAATTCCTTTGTCGGAATGAAGGCTTTTTCTACCCCCAAAAGTTGACTCACCTATGGCAAGTTGATGCATATTCATGCAAGGATAGGCCGAGTTGATATATTGATAGGTGTAGGCCACCTCAGGAATTTCGCCCACCTTTATATAACAATACGAAGGCATGGCGAAACTATCGCAGGGGATGCGTTTAAACATGCTTTTCATACTGCCTTTTGGATGATTGGCTGCAGCAGCTATGTTAATTTCGGAGCGGGTTCGATGACTATCGTCGGTGTGCGATGTATATACCGAGCCATCCGAAGTAGCTTTCTTTCCGGCGGTGATGGTGGTGCAACCATCGGGATAACCGTTAATCCAATCGGGCAAATCGGTTTGGGCATAATTGCTAAGAAAGCATAGCGAGATGATGAAGGTGAAAATAGTTTTCATATGTATTTTTTTATGGATGCTTTGCAAAATTAAGGGATTATTTGAGGTAAAAGGATAATTCAGAAAACTTATTGGTTATTGGGTGTATTAGGTTATTGGTATGGTATTATACAATTAGGAAAAGGGCTGAGTAAAATATTTTAAGGGAATTAGGCTGTATGTATGACAAATATTAAATGTAAGTCCTTTAGTCTGATTTTATTTCAATTTAAAACTAATAGATTTCAGTTTATTAGCCTAAAATTCATCATTCTAAATAACAGTATGAGTAAGGGTGTTTTTGTCTTTTAGTAGTGCATATACCTCGGCAAGGGTGGCAGGTTTTATGAAAAGATGTTTAATGCCCAATTGTTGCGCCAATCGGTTTGCATCTATCATCGACATAGCTTTAAATTCCTTACGGGCGATCAATCTTCCGGGGCGAAGTAATGCTTTGTCGAGTTCCTTGATTTTGACATTGAAAGTGCAAATAATTTGAAGTTTCAGCAAATCATTTAGCAATCCGTCTGTAAGATTTAGCAAATTAGAAACTCCGATTACTCTTCCTGTTTCGCTACGTGAAGCTAATAAAGGTTCAGCATCCTCAATTAAAAGTACGCAAGTTTTACCTTCTTTTGAAAACATTGAAATCTCATTGGTAAGAAAAGTCATAAAAACAGGATTTAGAATATAATCAATCATGTTTGGGGGCATGTAAATCACCACTTTGTTGCTATCGTTCATTTTTCGCAGAAGATGACGAATGTAGTAAGTTTTTCCTGTCCCTGGCTCGCCATGCAAAAGCACCAAACCATAGCTCCCTTCTTGAAATCGTTTGAGCAAATCTTTGTGAAACTTTTCAAAGCCATATCCATAATGCATATCAAGTTCATTGATAATGAAATTATCGTTAAGAGGATAAGATTTTAAATAGTAGCTCCCTTGTGTTGAAACTTCTATCATTTGAATTTCGGGCAATTCGGGCAACTCTTTCAGTTTGCATTCATCAATGTAGGCCTCTAATTCCTTCTCAAAATCTTCATCGCGTTTGTCTGAAAATTCGTTTGGATGAAGCAAAATAATTTGACCTATATAAACATAACCTTCTCGTCTAACGGGATAATAACCAAAAAAATATTCAGGTATATCATATTCAGCATCAGGGTATATTTGAATATGGTTCATCTGCAAAATATAGCCTTTATGTGGGAAACTCAGGGTGTAGCTTTTCAGATCATTTTCAGCTGTTTCAGCATTAAAATTACTATAAGTGTGAAGTAGTTTTGCACTCATTTCATCACGCAATTTACCCATTAATTTAAGGGCATCGCCATCGTCACCATAAAAATGTGCAATAGAGGGAAGGTCATTGTTTTGCAACGCATAATAGCGAATGAGGGGAAATTCATTAAATGGGCAATTTTCGGAAATCCAATCGGCGTTTTCTGCATCCAAACCAGTTTCTAACGGGGTTTCTAATGGCGGAAGAGTGGCTCCATCATCAGCTTTTGCGGTGATTTCGTCAATCTTTTCCATATCATAAGGAACTTTAGCGACAATTTTAAAATCAGAAAAATCTTTAGCTGATTCTTCTTTCCCATAATAACTTATTTTTCTGAATTGAAAACAATTAGGAATTTTCTTCTGAAACTCAAGCCTGCTTATCCAGTTTCCATAATGGTCATATTCAAGTTCTAAATAGGCATATGAAGAATTTCTAGTAAATCTTGTGCCATCCATTCCAATCAATTTCCCTTTTGAGTCGTACTCCCAGGTCTTTTTTTCAACTTTATCAATGCTTCCATCAGGAAGTAAACGCGTGGTTTCTATTACATGACCATATCCGTTGTTTTTATATAAACTCCAGAAATCAATGCTCCCATCTGCTTTAATGCGCTTTTGTTCGATTTTTGCACCGATTTCATTATTTTTATATTCCTCAGTAAAATTAAGCAAATTATCATTATCAAAACTTATATGCTTAATCTGATGGTTTTTCTCATCATAAATCTTTTCCGAGGATGAAGTGATTTGATTGTCAATAGCATTAACATATTTCTGTTTAGATAATAAGCCAAATTCGTTATATTCGTTTTGAGTATAATTTTTTAGAACTCCATTTTCAAATGTTTGCCACTCCACTTCCATTCCATTATCATCATATATAAATTTCATATAAGATTTAGTGTGAGAATAATAGGTTACATCTGTTTTATGTCCATTTTCATCGAACCCAAGAAGGAAATATTTTTCAAAATAATCTTCGTCATCCTCTTCACCCAAAGCTATGAAACCGCCTTTAGCCTTTGCTTTGTAGGGCTTTTGCTCAACCAGCCTTACCTGTCCTTTTAAATTATAGTCTTCTCTGTTCCTGACTTCACGTCTTATGTCAATATCCATAACTTAAATGTCTTGGTGTTCAATTGGATTATGAGTCAGAGTGCTTTTATTCTTTTGCAAGGCAAACACCTCCGCAAGATTTGCTTCACGGGTAAAATGATGTTTGACTCCCAATTGTTGAGCCAAACGGTTGGCATCTATCATCGACATTGCCTTAAATTCTTTGCGGGCAACTAATCTACCTGGGCGAAGCAAGGCTTTATCAAGTTCGTTTATTTTCACATTGAAAGTGCAAATAACCTGAAGTTTCAACATGTCGTTGAGCAAACCATCAGTAAGATTCAATAGGTTCGAGACTCCCATCACACGGCCTTCGGTCTGACGTGATGCCAAAAGGGGTTCTGCATCTTCAACAAGCAAAACGCAGAAATAGCCATCACGTGAAAACCGACCTATTTCTTTCAAAAGAAAAGTAATGAAAATAGGGTCGACCAAACGCTCCACCATATTGGGGGGCATATAAATGACGACTTTTTTATTCCCTGTCATTTTGCCCAATAGGTGACGGATATAATATGTTTTCCCTGTTCCAGGTTCACCATGAAAAAGCACAAGCCCCTTGGTTTCATTCTTAAAACGATCCATCAAATCGTTATGAAAAGTTTCAAATCCATAGCCATAATGCAAATCGAGGTTTTTAATAACGAAATCATCATGCACAGGATAGGATTTTAATTTAAAATCACCGCCAGATGTAACCTCAACCATTTGAATTTCGGGTAGTTCTGGCAGCTTATCGAGTGAGCATAAGTTGATATAATTATTCAGCTCTTCTTCAAAATCACTGTCTTTTTTGCTGCTTTCATCATCCGGATGAAATAAAACAAGCTTGCCAATAGTTACATAAGTTGCAAAAAGTGAATTTATTTTAATAAAGAAGTCGGGAAGTTGATATTGTGATTTTTCTTCTGTAGATATAGAATTGGCTTGTAAAACATAGCTCCGGTTCGGGAAAATCAAAGTGTAACTGTTAAAATGTTGACTTTTGTCATCAGTGAAATATTGAGTATTGCTATGAATTACTTGTGCGCCCATTTCTTTCATGAGCAACATCAACAGACTCATTACTTCAATGTCCTGCCCATAAAAGGAGGAAGTTGAAGGAAGACATTTATTTGTTAAAGCATAATATCGAACCACAGGAAAGGTTTCCATGGTGCACAGTTCAGCAAGCCATTTTGCTTCGTTCAATTCAAATTCTTTATATTGTAAAAGGATTTTTGGAGCAGAGGCAATGTTTTTGCTTCGACCGGCTTCTTTATTTATCTTTTCAAAGTCGTAAGGGATTCTCTTTATAGCATCAGCATGCACTATATCTTTATCGGAATCCCCATGATAATAAATATCCCTAATGTACATTGCGGTTGGAGCATCTTTATAAAAACCCACCCTGGTAATCCAATTGCCATAGCGATCGTGCTCATACTCTCTGTATGAAGCGATGCCCTCTTTTGGATAAAGAAAATCAAACATACTAATCATTTTCCCGTTCGAATCATACTCGTAAGTTCGATGATCTGTTGCCTGTATGCTGCCATCAGGATTTAAACGTTTGGTAAC
>CAIXTV010000227.1 GCA_903922465.1 uncultured bacterium | reverse complement strand
TATTATTACTGTAAAAAATGAAAAAGGAGTTGTTGGGGTGACGAAAATGACGAAATGCAATTAATAATAAATAGCAAGTTCTGAAGTTTGGCATTGTTTCAACTCAGTCTAAACAATCTTTATAGTATTGGGTAGATGCAGCAAGAGCTATAATCTAATGAATTTATTCTTTGAAAAACGATTATTGAATAAGGCAAAGCCTTTTAAGATAGAAACGACATAGGCTGGAGGCTATGCCGAACAAATGTACTTTACGCAAAGTTTGAGAATATGTTTTGAATATGTGATAATTTTGTAAATTTGCAGATTAAATTATATTGCCATGAGAACAGGAACCTTGAATTTACCACTGACTTATAATCAGGTAGTTTCTTTAGTTGAGCAATTGCCCAAAAAGGAAAAAATAAAATTGGGTCAGAAGATTGCGGAAGAAGTGCTTGATGAAAGCTTAAGCAGACTTCTTAGCACTTTTAGAACCGATACCTTATCAGAGGAAACAATAAATGAGGAAGTTGAAAATGTAAGAGCTCAACTATATGCAAGAGGTAAAAAGCATTAGAGTTGTTGTTGATACAAACATTTTTATTAGTTTTTTGATTGGAAGAAAATTAAAAGGGTTAAAGATTCATCTTGTTAATTTTCAGGTTAAACTGGTATATACTGATCAATCAATAGAAGAGCTTAGGTTTGTAACAAAACGACCTGCACTCAGAAAATACTTTCCTCCAAAAGACGTGGAGGAGTTGTTAAAGTTAATTTCCGGAATAGGTGATCTAATTGAAATTAGTGAAGAACCTGATGTATGCCGCGATCCTAAAGACAATTATCTGTTAGCATTATCGGATAAAGGGAATGTTGTATATTTAGTTACTGGGGATAAGGATTTGCTTTCTTTGAAAAGATATAAAAGTACTGACATAATAAGCTATACGGAGTTTGAAACAATTCTTACAAATATTTAATCTTTAGTGTTCTGTTTATGAGATACCTCCCCGTTCGCCTGAGGCTGAGGTTCGGCTGAGGTTCCAACCTAAGTCGGTATTATCTGCACAGGTTCAACCTGTATACTAATAGACAGATGCAGCAAGAGCCCAAACAATGAATTTATTCTTTAGGAAATAATTATCTATTTAGATAAAACATTTTAAAATAGGTTCGACTTAGGCTGAAGCCTAAGCCGAACCTTGGAAAGCTTGTTTTTAAGATTTCTTTTCAGCTTAACATCATTTTGAACCACTCCAAATGGCATCAATCAATCCCTTAAATCCTTTTTCGCTAATAATATTGAATATTTTCACTAGAAAAGGAAATAAAAGTATCGCAGCAATCACTATTAAAATAACAACAACTATTGCAGCAATAATGAGCCAAACTTTTAGCCTGGGATTCTCTTTGAGCTTGTTTAAAATATTTTGAAGCATGTTATTCTGATCATGTTCAGAATGTGATTTTTCTTCATCATTGTTTCTATAATTTTGATCATAAGCTTGTTTGCGGTTTCTTTTATTTTGATCAAATAATTCTTCTAAGTCCATGTTTTTTTCGTTTTATAAGTTTGTAAAATTCGAACCAAATTATACTTGAAAAGCCAGCCAATACGCTGACTAATATTTCTGAAATTCCAATCTTTTCGAATTGGAAAAGGTTTAACAGGAAGGGTATCTTCAGAATTAAAATCATAAAGAATATTGCCCCGCCCACAACCCATTTAACGGATTTGTTTGGAGTAATAATAATTTTAAAGATGTTGGAGGTCCATGAACGGTTTGATAGAATCACGGCGATATTGGAAGCTATCAGTGAGACAAATGTAAGTGTCCTAATGGCTTTTTCGGAATATCCCATTTTAAGTCCAACAAAATAAACGAGCAGACAAATAATTAAGATTCCAATGCCTTGCGTACAACTTAAAAGTATTTTCTTTGCCCCGAAGAAAGGTTCGTTAATGGCTTTCGGTGGTCTCAACATCACGTTTTCTTCTTCTTTCTCGGCTTCGAAGATAATGGAACAGGCAGGGTCGATGATGAGTTCGAGGAAAACAATATGCACGGGCCATAAGATGAGCGGTAAATCGGCAAATAGCACAGGAATCAACGATAAACCTGCAATGGGAACATGTATGGCAAAGATATAGCCCAGGGCTTTTTGAAGATTATCAAATATTCTCCTTCCCATTTTCACTGCTCCTACGATGGAATTAAAATTATCGTCCATCAGCACCAATGAAGATGCTTCCCTTGCCACGTCGGTTCCTTTTTCGCCCATAGCAATGCCAATATTCGCTGCTTTCAGTGCGGGCGCATCGTTGATGCCATCACCTGTCATGGCAACAATTTCGTTGTTTCTTTTCAGAGCATTCACAATTTTAAGCTTTTGTTCGGGGACAACACGTGCGAAGATATTTACCTGTCTGATGCGTTCAGAAAGTTCTTCTTCTGTCATCTCCTGCAATTCCTTGCCTGTGATGCAAAGTTCAGGATTTTTAATCCCGATTTCTTTCCCGATATTGCAGGCTGTTACCGGATAATCCCCAGTTATCATAATCACCCTAATGCCTGCTTTATAACATTCGCTAACGGCTTCAGCCACATTTTCCCTCACAGGATCTGATAATCCAATTAAGCCTATAAATTCGAAATCAATATCATGTTGAATGGTGGGTAGCTCTGCCAGAAGTAATTTTGCTCTGGCAACTCCCAACACCCTTAATCCCACAGAAGCCATTTCGCTGACTGCCTTATCATATTCTGACTTGGTGCTTTCATCCAGATGACAAAGATCAAAAATAGCTTCAGGAGCCCCCTTTGAAGCCATCACCTGCTCTTTTGTCCCTGTGTTTGAAAACACTCTCGACATGGCAAGCAAGTCTTTCGATAATGGATATTCTTTTTCCATTATCCAATCCTCGTGAATATGTTCGGTATTCTTTAGAAATTGATCGCCCGTATTGATAATTGCCCTTTCCATGGGGTCGAATGGATTAAGCTGACTCGATAAGATGCCGTATTCAATAATCTCGTGGAAATCTTCCGGAAAAGTATCTCCTGCAACAATATTATAAAACTCTTTTCGATTATAAAGACGGCTGACGGTCATTTTGTTCTGGGTTAAAGTGCCGGTTTTGTCAGTGCAAAGCACCGTTGCCGAACCGAGGGTTTCTACGGCTGCAGGCTTACGGGTTAAGACATTCTTTTTAGACATTCGCCATGCACCAAGGGCAAGAAAAATGGTTAAAACAACAGGGAATTCTTCGGGCAGCATTGCCATAGCCAGGGTAATGCCTGCCAAAAAACCTTTTAATAAATCGCCTCTTGTCATCGTATAAATCACAATTACCATCACGCATAAGGAAACTCCAATAATGGCAAGTCGTTTTACCAACGTCCCCATCTCTTTCTTCAAACGAGTGGGTTCTTCCTTTACCGATTCGAGGGCTTTACCTATTTTACCTATTTCAGTGTTTAAAGCAGTAGCAATTACCTTTACCACCCCATTGCCCTGAACTATCATCGTCCCTGAAAACACAATAGGGATATCGTCGCCACCAGGAGTAAAAGTGGCATCACCTTCTTTCCATTCTCTTTTCTGCACCGGAACCGATTCCCCTGTCAGTAAAGATTCATCCGCCAGCAAATTAATACTGTTAAGCACCATAGCATCTGCCGGAACCCTATCCCCTTCCTGCAAAACCAGGATGTCATCTGTTACTACTTCTCTGCCGGCTATCTTAATAGTTTCTCCATCTCTAATTGCGAGGGCTTTGGGGCTTGCCAAATCTTTCAGCGCATCCAATGCCTTTTCTGTTTTTTTCTCCTGATAAAACTCAATTCCCATTACCACAAACACAAAACTCAGCAGCATTAATCCCTCTTGTATATCGCCTAAAAACAGATATAAAGTTCCACAGGCAACCAGCAGCAGAAACATGGGCTCCTTAACCACCCCCAGGGCGATATGTAATATACTCTTTGGTTTTGAAGATGGCAATTCATTATAACCCTCTTTCAAAAGTTTTTCAGCAGCTTCACTTTGCGTTAGTCCTTTATAATTGTCGTTTTGAAATGATGTTTGCATATAAATATAATTCTCAAATTAGTAAATACAATTAATTCAAAGCAATATACTCTGCCACGGCAGTTTTCATACAGCTCATCAATAATTTCCATGTTAAAATATTCCGAAGCATGAATCTCTATTTCAGTCTTCTTTCTTTTTTATACTGTTCAAAAAGTTCCTCTTCATCTTTGCCCAGCCTTATTCCACTAATCAACAGCACTAAGAGTTTAGGAATTTCTTCATCCCTAAACCCTGACTTGGTAGCAAAATTGCTTGCCAATTGCATTTCTTTATTATCAATAACCCCATCAACCAAGGTCATTCTTATGATGTCGAATACCTGTCCGAAGCGCTCCGACAATTCATAAGGCGGAATATAATCTGATTTATTTGTTGTTTGAATCAATTGATCAATTTCTTCATTAGTAAAACCGAGTTTTTTGCCCAGTCGATTCAACAATTCCAGTTCAGTGTTGGTGATGACATCATCTGCCATAGCTACACGAACAAGATGTCTGAAATAATCAATGTTTTGTTTTTTCACAGCATGATTTGAGTTTTCTAAAATATTCATTTTATGTATTATTAAATTGGTTTGAATTAAATTACAAGGCCAATACCTATTTCCATGCCCGGAAATAAACATTGTATGTCATCATGCGAACAAACACATTACGACACTTAATAAGAGAATGATTAATCTTAGAAAATCTTTGGCGGTTGCCAAATAGAACGACAAATATTATATTTCGTGAAACACTGAATACGAAAAGGTAAAATGCAAGATGGCAAGGAAATTGAATTAAAATCAATAGTCATATTTATTAAATCTGCATTAAATGAATTGCATTCATTACTAAGACAGCTTGCACCGGCTGAAAGTTCAATTTCGTGATGCATTTTATCATAGTTTGAATAGCCATTAACTGCCGTAGAGAAAAGTATCGACAGTAAAATGAAGATTTTGAAAAATGTTTTCCTAGTGGTTTTCATATCGGGAACAAAGATAATATTCCTTTTAATTACTTTGGAAAAATGTATATTAATTTTAGGTTAAGGCTAAGGTCAAGATTAAGATTGAGGTTGAGGTTGAGGTTGAGGTTAATTTGTAATGCTTAAACTGACAACAAATTGGAGTATGTAGATTTCTATCGCAGCTGGGGCGAAGTTACCTATTTGGAAGGTTATTGAGGCCAAAATATTTGTCAAATTTAATATTTGAGAAAGCTTAACCCAATAACCCCCTTTATACCCACATGGGAACACAAATGCCCTAACACTATAGCTTTATTAAGTTTTGAGGTCTTTTTTCAATTAAAACAAAATTCTTTTTGTTTATGCTTATGATAAGAAAAGTTAGACCAAGCATAAGTATTGAAAATGGGAGGAGTAATAATATAGCATAATCGGAATATTCAAAATACCTTAAGATTCTATTTGGTAATAATTGATAACTAATTAGAACTAATATTGATGCAGATGAAATTAACAAAATAGCTGTCGTTTTGATGTTTAAAAACTTCTGAGGAGTCAATAATGAAAGGCTAAATAATATCAGCGACATAGGCATTACGATTTGTACAATAAGAGATAGGATATTCTCATATGTATGAGAAAAATTATTTTCATTGGCATTCGTAAAATAGAACAAAAAAACATAAGCCATTCTCAATACAGACACAGTAATGGATATAATTGCTGAAGTTTTAAGTTTAATATATTTCTCATCGCTTACTAATGAGATAGCAAAAAATAAAATTGAAATTGGAATCAATATGCCATAAATAAATCTTAGAATATATTTAATATCATGCCCGAAACCCACCCTAAATTCAGGATTTAATAGTGAAATTAAGATTACAAAACCTGAAGTAAGCATCATCAAAATCGCTGTTGCTTTTACTTCCAGACTCCATTTGCAATTTAATTCATTGCTTGATATAAATGAATTTTCCCTGAAACTCTTAACGGTCTCGAGGGTGACATTTTTATTATATTTAGCAGAAATAGTTTCATCATTTGAATACAATATTTTTTTTCTGAAATTATCGTATTCCGATTTTGTCAAAACTCCATTATCCATGAATTCCTTTAAATTATTCAATCTTTCAAACTTATCCATATGAATTTTATTTATTGTTTTATCTGTATTTAAATTCATGTTAAGGGCATATTCTTATCGACATTATTAGACTGCAATAATATAAGTCCTTTACATGTTTACTAAACGAGACAAAGATAATTAGTATAGTAAGTGGATAGCGGGGTGAATTTTTTATCGTTGGGATTTTATGATTTATCGTTTTGAGGTAATATATGTTTTTTCACTCTGGAAAGCATTAATGATAAATCCATTCCGAAAAATTAAACAACATGCCACTAAATCACAAAGAAACAAAACCACCCTAAGCTTTTAAGATAAGCAGATTTTCTTTGTGAACTTAAGAGAATAATGACTTTGAGGCTAGAAAAAGGCTTTTCGCACTAGATGCTATGATTTAATCAAATGATATTAAAGCAAGATGAATAATTACCTCTGTGCCAACTGAAATATCATTTTCATATTTATCATTTATTTCCAGCTTATTAATTCCTGTTTTGCCTATTTCGTTGAGCAACTGCATCCTCTTTTCAATAACATTTAAACCAAAGTGAGTTCTATTTGTGTTTTGTATTTTCCGGGAGGCTTCTCTTCCAATACCATTGTCATCAACTAATATTTGAAGTTCTGTATCGCTATTTGAAAACACAATTCTTATTTTCCCGGTATGTTTTCCTTGCCTTACCCCATGTTTTATGGCATTTTCTATCAGTGGTTGAACCAGCATTGGAGGCATTAATATATTGCTAGTTTCACAATTGTTTTGAAGCGTAATTTCCAATTCATTCTTAAATCGAAGTAACTCAATATGAATATATTTTTCCAGAAACTTAATTTCATCACTTACAAATATATAATCCTTGGAGGCTATCTCCATATTACTTCTGATTATGCTAGCCAAGTTGCTCATATATAGCAAGGTGTCCTTAATGTTTTTGGATAGTACCAGAAACTGTATTGATGTTAAGGCATTGAAAATGAAATGCGGATTCATTTGAATTTGCAAAGAACGTAATTGCAATTCTGAATTTTGAACAAGGAGTTTTGTTTTTTCTTCTTGTCGTTTACGTAATGTATTATATCTCAATCGGAAAATCACATATGACAAAACACTTATC
>CAIXTV010000226.1 GCA_903922465.1 uncultured bacterium | reverse complement strand
TAGTTGCAGATACACCATGTTCGTTTGCTTCTTTAATGATTCGAAGCTTCTCTTCTTTGGTAAATGTTCGTTTTTTCATCATCATAAAATTACAGATTTTTATCTATAATCATGTCTGATTATTTTGGGGGCTAATACAACAGTCCTTTCTCGTCTTTTTTACACGAACTTGTTTTATAACAGTTCTAAGTTCTTTGTTCGGACTTATAAGAGGTAGACAGATAGGGACTATTTCTATGTGGGAATATCGCTCTTGGCGTATTTTGGCACAATAGAACTCCTATCCATCTCCAATTTCATGCGCTAATTTACAACATTACCATTTGAAATTGGTCCTCTGATAAAAATTTCTGCAAACGTACGAGACACAATAGGTACATAGGATTTCACAATGAAGTATTCATAAAATCTATGTGAAACCTATGTTTCTATGATTCTAATATGGTGAGAAATAGACGATTTTATTTAACTAAACTCATTGATATACAATCTATAAATAAGCGGAAAGCATTTCTTTTTATTCATCAACATTAAAGCTGAAGGTTTGTCAGCTTTACCTTAAAAAAGGCTGAACCGCCAACATGCTGCTCAAATTATTTTCTTTCAGGAATTTATCAATGTTTTCGGGTTCCTTAAAATTATTTTTCGAGAGAAACGAGTAATAAGAAATAATTATTTTTGTGATGTTTGATTGAGCATCTTCTTTCATGATTTCCTCATAAAGTGCTTTAATTTCAGGAACTATTATATTTTCTTCTCCCTCAAAAACTCTTGAGTTGTCCATTCCGGTCATCAGGGTTTCTAAGTAAGTTTCATAATACATTCGTGCTTCCTCATTGCAAATAGCGTGGGGATAATCGTTTATAAACAATTCCCAGCGCTTTGCCCTCTTATACACTTCTTCAAAACTAATGAGCAAACCCGCATCCTCCGAAAAACCTTTTTTCATTTCCTCACTCCTGATGGCAAGATATTCTTTAAGTCCCTTCGAAACAATGCCCTTGAAGTTATCATAAAAATAATCTGCTTCCACATCCAGATAAAACTGACCTTCTGAAGAAAAGATTTCGGTGCCACATTCAGCCAAATTGCTTTTGAAAATTCTTAAGAGGCTGCTGTTTCTGTTATTTTCAAAATCATCCATCACTCCCTTGTATTTTATTTCCAGCGAATCACTTATCTGATTGGCAATGTTATAATATATGCCGCAAAAAAATACATAGATATCATCATTTTCCTGATTTCCAGCCACAATGCAAGTTTTAACATAGTCCATGGCAATAGCTATTGAACTCAGTTTGCTTTTATTTAAAACCCCAAGCAATGAAATAAACGACTTTAAATCTCCTTTTGCATTTTTATACTGCTCATGATTGAGTGCAACTAACTCTTTAACCGAATTTTCATTAAGCAAATTTTCATTTTGATTATCAATACTTATAGCGTTACCTGTGTTTTTATCTGTATGATGAGAACTGCACGAACCCATCATAATCATCAGTATCAGAGCTATTAAAACTTGTTTCATTTGAAAATATTTTTATGTTTTTCGTTGCATAAAATTAATATTATTCCTTAAACACTAATCATCCCTTTTTTAAAGATTCTATTTAACCCCTGCCTCTAAATGAAATAGCATAATTGGCTCCATATCCATTTTACGTTAAGGGAGGAGGCTTCAAACTTTATTACTTTAGTAAATTTACTAACCCCGGCATCCTCTACTTTATTAGTTTATTCGCATTTCTGATAAAGTAATAAAGTCAAAGTAAGTATGGACAATTGTGTTGTTACTAAAGTAATAAAGTTGATTATTTTATAGTTTTGTTGATAACGTAATTAATTATTTGAACTTTATTTCATCCTGTTCTGGAATGCAAGAACAAATATTTCTTGAGTTATCGATTAAATATTTTATAGAAATTGAAATTGAACCATCACAAGTATTTTCATTTACAATTTTTATCCGATAAACCTTTTTTTTAATCTCTCCTCTATCAATTAAAATAAAATTTGCATCTTTAATCAATTTACACAAAATAAAGGTATTAAAGTAACTTTCTGCTATCTTGTAAGAAGTCTCATTATCTATTATTTTAAATCCCATCGAATATGTAAATTGGATTTGATTTTTATTCTGAATAAGATATTCAATAGATTTCTTTGCATAATTAATAAACTCTTGATTGAATCCAAATTCATCATTACTCTTTTCTATTTCATTTACCTCCATATTATAATAATCAATCACAACATTTTTGTCAAATAATATCCAGCCATTTAAATAATCTAATCTTATGGAAGTATCAGACATATTAATTTTAGGAGTTATTATTTTAAGGGTATCTATACTTTTTGTCCTAATACAATCTTGAGAATATATATTTATTGAGATAAGAATACTGATAATTATAATTTTATATCTTTTCATTTTTAGTTATTATCTCAGGCTTGCACCATTCTGTTATTTTTACTTTTTTATTTTTCTTTTAAATCCATTTATAAATCACTCCAAAATTACAATTAATTCCAATCGAGAAACCAAAACAAATTCTTTTTCCAAAATATCATCTAATAGATTGATTATTAACATATATAAATCGAAAAAGAAGTTCCTTCCATTTTATCTTCAAACAAATCGAATTTATGCTTGTATTTATCGAATTTATGTGAGAATAAAATTGGTAAATACTCATATTTATCGGATTTATATGAGAATAAAATTGGTAAATACTCGTATCAATTAGAGATGTACTTCTACACTCATATATATATCAATATATCAGTTAGATAAATAAGGAATTAAAAAATGTTCCCAAAAAGCGAATATAACAAAAACCTGAGTGAAAACGCTCAACCTTATTTAGGTATGGACAACTTAAAACTTAACACCTAAAACTTAAAACTTAAAACTCACCACCCCTTATTCCCAACTGGTCTATTAAGAACCAAAATCTAAAAGGCTAAAGGACTAATAGTCTAACCCCAACTCATAACCCACCTAGGATTTCCCCAAAAAGCCTGAATCCAACAGATTCATTAGCTATAAAAGTAAGTTCAAACTTACTTCCTTAAACTAAATTGCTTAGAAATACTTAAAGTGAAAGAGCAAAGATTAGCGAATTGTTTTCCGTTATAATTGCGATAGACCGGTACATCAACAGCAACTCCTGCGCTCCAGCCTTTGAAAACAGTATAATTCACCTGAGGTGATACTATATAAATATTACCTCCGGTATTATGGTCTATAGTCTTATCGGGTCTTATATCGTTAGTCCTGAATTCATGCCTGACTTGAAGAATACCCATCAGATTTTTATCGAGTTTTTCGGTTAGAAACAGAGAGGTGAAAAGTGTATTCCCAAATTTATAATCCTTATCATTAGCCATATTATACTCAAAACGGTTCACCAATATCATCCTAAAATTAATTGAAGGGAATTTTTTCGATAAAAATGAATGTGCAATAAAACCATAAGCCCCCGTCGAAGGCTGAATATCTATTGAATAGCCCCCTTCATATTTAGGATCAAGCGGGGAGGGAAACTTCATTCCTATTCCTGCTGTATATTCGATATTGCTTGCCAAATTGTTGAAGAGATTATATTTCAAAGAAATCACCGAATTGGCAATTCCTGAACCAATAATTGGATTATCGGGCAATGATTTATATATCTGTGTCTTATTAAGAAAATAACCCAATTCAACCTCGGCTGTTAGGCGGTGGGTAATGCCATATGATAAGATAGCCCCTGTGTAATTAAAGTAGGCATTCTGCAGGCTTCCTACTTCATTTATTTTATCGGCTTTATAATAATCTTCCGAATAACTATGTCGGTAAAAAGCTGTAACCCTCAGGTTTGCTTTTTCAACTATACCCACATTAGTGCTACCCCCACACGAATTACCTCCCGAGCAACATTGAGAATAAGTGTTGTTTGAAATGAATACTATCGCAAAAAACAAAAGTATTTTATTCATCTTAAGGAGTAAAGGAAGTAACGTTGATAGATTTTGAAGCGGAATTAGCTGCTACGTCAGTAACCGTACATTTCACATAGAAAGTAGCCGCATGGCATATCTGGAAATTTACATTTGCACCTGTGCCAATAATAGTACCATCAGTTTCCCACGTATAGGTTAAATTATCACCACTTGCAACTGCTCCAACTTTAAGCAGACTGTTAACAGCCACTGAATCAGCTTCAGCTGAAAGGCTTGTAAACACTAATGGCACTGATGCAGTCCCCTTTTCTTTCTTACATGAAACAAAAAAGAGGCCAATCAATATCACTGAAATCAAAATTTTTACTTTCATAGCATTCATTTTATTAATTTAAAGATGAAATTCACACTTATTAATCGAAAACAAAGATACTATTAAAAAAGTTCACCCAATTATGTATATTTTATTTGGCATTTCTTTAATGATTGAATATGAATATATTTTCCTTTAAATTAACAGTCCTATATTCTTAATTGACTGTATCATATGCTATAGCTAATTTTTAAATTCCGCATGTCTATTAACAATACAATAACTCCAATATTGACAAATGTCATCGTTGAAATATATTCACCTCATGTGAGTTTTTATTTTTTCTGATGAAGTTCATCAAATTATTCTAATTTTGCTTTTATAAAATGAAGAATCTGAGTTTTGCTTCAACAATAGTCACTGATTCTATTATTTACTTTTACCTTATTAATAATCAATATATTTAAAATGAAAAAAATCATCCTTGCTATCTTTACACTTTTATTTTTGACAAACCTTTCTTTCGCACAAATCCCCAACTTCAGTTTCGAAAGCTGGACCAGCATGGGATCGTACGAAACCCCCGACCAATGGGGAACCATGAACAATACCAGTGCTGTAGTAAGTGTTTTCACTGCTACAAAAGCAACTCCTGGAAACCCTGGCTCTTTTTATTTAAATTTAACATCAAAAACTACCCTAGCAGGCGTATTAAACGGAATAGCTGTAAGTGGAAAATTAGATAGTACTACCATGCTTCCTGTTTCTGGCTTTGCATTTAACTTACGTCCTCAGAGTCTAACCGGAAAATGGCAACATATGATATACGGAACCAGTGCGGGTTCAGTTTCAGTTTTGCTTACCAAATGGAACACCCTTAGCAGCAAAAGAGATACTGTTGCAACTGCTTACCGTGCTTTAGCCGATATGATAATGAGCTGGGCAAACTTTTCAATTAATCTTACTTATCAGAGTGGTGAATATCCAGATAGTTGTATCATAGTATTGCAAGCAAGCGGCTCCGCCCCTACCAATCAGGACTATTTATATGTTGATAACCTTGCCTTTATAGGATCTGTTGCAAGTGTCGAAAACAATACAACTTCACTTAATGTGGTTTCAATATTTCCTAATCCTTCCAATAGCCTTATTACAATTAATTTAATAGGCAATTCAACTCAAACTACCCTCATCGAGTTGTTAGACCTAGAAGGACGAGTGGTCATATCGAAAAATGCAGGAATATTACCTTCACAATCGAAACAAATCATTGATGTTTCAAGTTTATCTAAGGGTGTTTATATTGTTAACATCAAAACAGGGAACGAAACAGTTTGCAAGAAAATAGTTTTGCAATAACAGAATTCCGCTTCTCCTTTTAATCCAAGAATATGCATCTTGGGTCTTAAGACTTCCTCCTTCTTATCAGCTTTAGCATCAAGTTTCAGGGGCAAGAATCCTGATTTAATTAATGTTTATTCCTGCAGAATATTTATATTTGCAATCGGATATATAGTGCAGCATAAAAAAAGCAGAGTATTTGCTTATTTTTGATGCTTGTTTTAAATATAGTTAAAAATGATTGAATAGTATATGATTCGAAGGAACAGTATTCTAAATAAAATATTTTTCTCCATACTTATTGTGATTTCTCTGATCACAATAGGTACAATAGGTTATATTTTAATTGAGCATTTCAATTTTATTGATGCCCTATATATGACGGTTATCACCGTTGGTACAGTTGGGTTTAGAGAAGTTGGAGAATTGTCGCTCTATGGTAAAATATTCACCATAATTCTTATCCTTATATCGATGGGCGTATTAGCCTATTCGTTTTCTTTAATTACAAGTTATTTCATAGAAGGGGAAATTGGAAACCTGTATAGAAATTACAAAACTAAATCTGGAGTTAAAAAGATGAAAAACCAAACAATTATTTGCGGTTACGGCAGAAATGGAAAGCAGGCCGCAATTCGTTTAACGGCTCACAAAGAATCATTTGTGGTGATTGAGAACAATCATGAAATTGTTACTAAATATGGTCTGAGAAACATTATTTTCGTGGAAGGGGATGCTACTTCAGATGAAATATTGATAAATGCAGGTGTGGCACACGCCAAAGCCTTAATTACAGCACTTCCTTTAGATGCGGACAATATGTATGTGGTACTTTCGGCACGTGCACTAAATCCTAAAATCACAATAATCAGTCGGGCTTCAAATGAAAGCGCCCAACAGAAACTTATCATTGCCGGGGCTAATAGCGTTGTGATTCCAGAAAGTGTTGGAGGCGCTCACATGGCTTCTCTGGTAATTAATCCTGATACACTTCATTTTTTCAATATGATTTTTATTCCCGGTGAAGATTCTCCTAACCTCGTTGAGTTTGCATGTAATCATATACATCCTGAATTTCAAAACCGCACTATTGAAGAGCTTAAAATACGAATCAGTACTAGGGCCAACATAATAGGACTTAAAACATCTGAGGGCAATTACATTATTAATCCTCCGCCCGACATACGTTTATTACCCGATTCAAAACTCTTTGTCCTAGGAACTCCAGAGCAAATTGAACAAATGAAGCATATTTTATCAAGCTAATCATTTTTTTGTTTTGATAAAACTCAAAAAACTGCCAGCAATCAGAAAATTCAATTTCATTATTGGAAAGTGATGCAAGCATAGACTGAGAGAACATTTCCTATTTAGAGCAGAACCAAAATTACAAAGAGAAGAATATCCAAAGTTAAAATTAGTTTAATTATAAGGTTATCTGTTTCTTGACTGCCCTTTGATGTTGGGTTTTGAACAACTAATTTCTTACTGATTTCCGAAATTACTTCATTTATAAAACAATCAGCAAAAATTGAAAATGAAATTAGCATAACTCTTACATAGAAGCCAGTCTCAAATTTTCCTTAACTTTGCTTTCTCATTTATAAAATCATTTCTGCCCTATGAATGCAATGCCCCTTTTGATTACTGCCCTGGCCATATTTGCTTTGGCTTACCGTTTTTACTTCAGTTTTATAGCCGCCAAAGTTTTAACACTCAATGCAAACAAAATTACCCCTGCAAATCGCTTGTACGATGGCCAGAACTACCAACCCACCAGCAAGTGGGTGCTTTTTGGTCATCATTTTGCTGCAATAGCCGGCGCCGGACCTTTGGTCGGACCTGTTCTTGCTGTTCAGTTCGGATATTTTCCTGGTTTTGTGTGGATGGTCGTGGGTGCCGTTATGGCAGGCGCCGTTCACGATTTCGTTATCCTCACGGCTTCTGTGCATCACGATGGAAAATCCCTTGCCGAAATCGCTAAACGGGAAATCAGCAAACTCAGCGGTGCAACCACTTCGGTGGCTATTCTTATCATTTTGGTGGTGGTATTAGCGGCCATGGGTGTAGTAGTGGTGAACGCCCTTTCCGAAAGTTCATGGGGCACTTTTACCATCGCATCCACCATTCCCATTGCCTTACTGATGGGAGTCTGGATGTTTCGTTTCCGCAAGGGGAAAACCGTTGAAGCTACTATTATCGGCGTAATACTTCTTTCGCTCGCTGTTATCTATGGTCGTTATATTCCCGGCTCCCCCATTGCCTCATGGTTCACTCTCGACAGAAAGACACTGACGATCATGCTTGCAGCCTATGGTTTCTTTGCCTCAGTTTTGCCAGTTTGGCTGCTGCTTTCACCCCGCGATTATCTGAGTTCCATAATGAAGTTGGGCGTTGTGCTGATGTTGGCTGTTGGAGTTGTTATTGTTGCCCCCAATCTTCAAATGCCTGCATTCACCATATTCACCAAAGGTGGCGGACCCATAATTCCCGGTTCACTCTATCCTTATCTCTTCATAACCATTGCCTGTGGTGCCATTTCAGGATTTCATTCTTTGGTCAGTTCGGGAACCACGCCCAAGATGCTGATGAACGAAAAACACATCAAGCCTATTGCCGTTGGGGCTATGCTTTCTGAAGGAGTGGTGAGTGTGTTGGCGCTGATTGCTGCTGCAAGTTTGCTACCTCTCGACTATTTCCAAATCAACACCCCTGTCGATAAATTCCAGGAATTCCTTCCTCAGTTGCAAGCTATGGGTTTTACCCAATCAAATTTAAGCGAATTGTCGAAAAGTGTTGGCGAAACCCTGACAGGAAGGTCTGGCGGTGCAGTCTCTCTGGCTGTTGGCATGTCTCAGATATTTTCTTCCATTCCCGGATTGCAAGGTCTGATGTCCTATTGGTATCATTTTGCCATTATGTTCGAAGCCCTTTTTGTGCTCACCATCATCGATGCAGGAACACGCATTGCCCGTTTTGTGATGCAGGAATCGCTTGGCAAAGTATACGCTCCTTTTGCCCGCACCAATTGGTTGCCCGGCAACATCATCTGTAGTTTAGCCATAGTTTTTGCTTGGGCTTACTTCATTTATACCGGCACTGTCACCACCATCTGGCCCATGCTGGGAGCAGCCAATCAATTGCTTGCCTCCATTGCACTAACAGTGGGCACATCCTATATTATTAATCGTGGAAAAGCCCGCTATGCATGGATTACAATAATCCCCCTAATATTTGTTGGAATAACCACCCTGGTTGCCGGATTCGAAAACATCACCATGATATATATTCCACAGATGTTTATCGAAGGAAAGCAGGTGATAGGACTGGTGAACCTCATTATGACTGCCATCATCATCGTTTGCGTCATCATTGTGATTTCCGATGCCATCCCAAAATGGTTGAGAGGGATTAGGGTGAAATAATATGTAATAACACCGTAGGGGCGACCCTTGCGGTCGCCCTGATAATTGCCATCGCCCAGATTTTCGCGGTCGCCCTGATTTTCGCGGTCGCCCTGATTTTACATGGGGTTTCCATTATGATAATGGGTAAGGTAAACCCTGCCCCTACAAGTGTTATTGCAATAATTGCCTGGATATGATATTAATATCTCCCTAAAAGTACATAAAAAAGAATCATCAACACAACAAAAAACCGTATCCCCTCCCTCGGCGGCATTTGCAATGCCGACCTAAAACACCTCCCAAAATCTACTTTCAATTAAAGTGCATCAAGGAGATTAAATGGCTGGGATTTGTTTGGGTGTTTGGATTTGTTGTGTATTTTTGGGGGGATATTTAACAAAGGGACTTAATCATCGTATACGTCATCATCATTCTTGCCAATGCCATCTCAAAATGGATAAACTAAATAAAAGGGAAAACAAGGAAAAGTGCTATCTGAAAAGAAATTTAATCAAATTCTGTTTTTGTTTAGAATAATATTGTTTTTTGTATTTTTGTATCTGTTTTTTAAAAGCTAAAATCAAGAATAATCCTAAATAGTTTTAATTGAAATGTTCATTTACATAAACTTATATAGATATTTTAATCATGGAATCAGAAATAGAAAAAATTAAACGAAAAGAAGAGTTTTTCAAGCAGATAGTTCATGAATTGAAAACAGAAGAACGATTTGTGAATTATTTCAAGCAATTTGACCCATCATCCGTAGAAGGTTTTATTACATATTACGCACGAAACAAAGTGAGGTGGTACGAATTGGGCGAATTTTATAAACGTCAAAAGGAATTGAAAAAACAAGAATGGATTCTTGGAGGCTTTTCCGCACTTATACAAATACAGCAAAAGAAACTTTTCAATGCTCAATGCCTTTGGCGAGCCGAAATGATTAAACTTGAAGGAATCGAAATTTGCCGCGATTTTGATTATTGGCAGTACAACATTCTTTGGTACCAAGGAATTCCCCATGTCGAACAGCATGAAATCGATTTTTTTATACGTTATCTTCGCGAATCATCCCTCGAAAATAATTTTGATAGAATATTCGAAATGCAATCACATTATCATATTAAAAATGCATTCTTCAAAAAAGAATATCCTTCCTATTACAATCCTTGGTATCAGTTTTATGATCTCGAATTTGGAACCCATTCTCTATTCGAACTCCCCAATATTCGCAAAGAAAAAGAAGAGTTTTATATGAATTTGCATCGACAGGAATGTCAGAGAATTAGTAATGAAAAAACCGAAGCAACTGTTAATACACCAAGTCGATTAAAATACTTTAATGAGCGTGTAAATGATTTTTTCGAAAATTTCCTCAAAGAAAACGAAAGCAAGGAGCTGTATTCTTATTATGCAGCCTATCAAAGATTTCATAAATTATGTAATTTAAACGACGAACCAGTAATAAACATCTATAAATTAAAAAAACTTCCTTCTCCCAATTTACCCATTGTAGCTGCCGACGATTGGCGCACGGCTGTAAAAATGACTTGGGAAAAATATCGTCGTGACAGGGTTATCGAATTTTTACCCGAAGCATATCAAATCTACCTAAACCATTTAGGCGAAAAATGGGACTATCCGGGCAATAAGGAAAACCCTTTCGAAGATGAAAAACGTCTAAAGCGTGGCTATCGTAAAGGAATAATTAATGGACGAATATTAAACGGTGACCCACCTGACTTTAATTTTTAATATTATGAAAAACCAAAACCCCTTCAGCAATGAGCTCGAAAAAGTGCAATGGCGCGAAGAAATGAAAGCAAAATATATTGCCGAATTGAAGAGCAGCCCCACGGTGCAAAAACTATACTCAGAATATACTCCCACATCAGTTGATAGCTTTGTAAATTCCTATGCCCATGATAAAGTCGATTGGATTGAATACGGACCTATTCATGTTGAGCAAGAAGAAATAGAACAACTACAGTGGGTCGAAAAGGCTTTTGAGTGTTTAAAAGAGATACAACAAAAAAAACTTTTCGATTTGCAATGCCAATGGCGAGCCAACAAAATCCAATTGAAGGGAGTCGAGATTTGCCAGGATCTGATACATTGGGAAGATAACATACTCAACTGTCCATACCTATCACATATAACTGAAGAAGAGCTTGATTTATATTTAAAATACATGCAAAGCAACAACTATCAGGAAACCCATATTTGGAGTTTTGAACGATGGCAGGATTATGATGAAATAAAAGAAGCATATCATACTGATAATGAAAATCGCAATTTTCCCGAATGGTACGATTTCTATAACTCACGAATGGGAACCGGCGTATATTTAAGTTTCCCCGATATACAGGGAGAAAAAGAATTATTTTATATAAGGTTATATGGACATGAATACCGTAAGCAACAGAAAGAACTTGAAGCAATAAAACAAGCAGCACCCATAACCGAGAAAAGACCTTATATCAATATTTCAAATAAAGAATTAACGCAATGGTTTGTCGACACTTTCGAAGACCATCAGACGCGCGAATATGCAGAACTTATAATGGATGAATATTCCAATATTGACGATAACCACCAATGGAATATTTTCATGGTAACTATTGAGAAAATCACCGAACCTATTCCTGTTGAAGCATGTAGCGATTGGGAAGAAGCCTTAAATCGTACGGTGGATAACTATAAAAGAATAAAAACAGCCGAGGCATTGCCCCTCGCTTACGATAAATATTGTATGTTTATCAATTCAGGCATTGCATTTGAATGCAAACAAAGTGACTTTGAAGAAGATCTGCAACATACCCGAAAATATATAATAAATGAAATTATTCAGGGAAGAATCTTAAACGGCGAGCCTCCCGATTTGAATTATTAATGAAAACCAAAATAACACTGAACTTATGAACTTCGACAATTTCAAATATAATAAAGATAAAATCCCCACCGGGGCAAAGAAAAACGTTTTCCTCGAAGAGCTTAAAAAGGAATTTACCGAGGAATTATTCAATCGAACCGACCACGAGGAATATTTTCGTAAATATGATCAGGATTCGGTGAAAAGCTTTCTCTTCTCTTATGCAGAGACAAAAAAACAACTTATCGATTACTATGAATTATATATTGACCCCGCATTCCAGCATAAAGAAATAAAAATTAATGAAGATGCTAAACTATTGTTTAAGGTAATTTTACAAAAGAAACTCTTCAACCTCCAAATCCAGTGGCGTGCCGAATTAATCGAAATTAAGGAAATTATTACTTCCTGGGATTTACTTTTTTGGGAACATAATATTGAATCTTGTCCTTTTATTCCTGAAATTACGCCCAAAGAAGTTTCCGTTTTTAAGCAATTTCTCTGTTCGCCCAATGTTGATGCTATGGAGGTCATGCACTATGCCGGCTGGCAAGACTATGATGATTTTATGGCAGTTGATGAAGATGATGAATTTCAGGATATGCCCGAATGGTATGAGTTTTATGATGAACATATGCAAACGGCTCACCTCCTTTTATTACCTAATATCCGTGGCAAAAAAGATGAATATTACCGCGAAATTGGCTTGGCAGAGTTGAGAGAAATAAACAAAGATAAATATAAAGATTTCAAACCACACGTCCCCATTCCTTATTATTATAGCGATTTTAAAAATCGTCTCGAATATGCCACTCTTTTCGAAAAAGACCCCTTTATAAAAGAACTTTTTCAATTGTATTATGAAAAACATAATAGCGATGACAAAACATCAGATTATGATAGTTACGGCATATCAGAGGATGCAGTCCGGGAAGCAGTCGAAACCTTACTCGAAGCCCAAAATCCAATTACCATGCCCGGAGGTTTGCCCTGGCGCGAAGCAATAATTCTTTGTGCTCAGCAATGCGTCAATCAGGAATTTTTTGCCGACATCGATAATGTATATGAGGAATATTTGATGTACAGAAAAATGGGAATTAATACAGGTGAAGATTTCAAAACAGTTTGGGAAAAATACCTCAAAGATGATGTTACCATAAACATCACCCAACAAATCCTCCTCGGCAGAGAAATCCTCGGCGAACCCCAGGATTTTAACTATTAACAATTATACCCACTCTCAACTTTAGGCACTCTAAGTACTATAGGCACTCTATGCACTCCAAACTCCAAACTCTAGGCACTCCAAACTCCAAGTACTTTACTCCCTTTTCTCCTCCTTCAACATTCCCCTCACCACTTCCAACTCAATTTTAAGTTTTTCATTTTCTTTCATCAACATTTCACACTCATTTTTCCATTTAACAGCCTCCAATTGATATTCATTTAGCCATAAATACTCAAAAAAATTACACTCTAATGCCTGTGATATTTTCAATAGCATATCACAACTCATGCTTTTTCTTTTTAGAACCTTTTGCAAACCCGGGGGCAGATTCAACTCTCAAATGCAATATTTCATGCCACTAAAGTAATAAATACTTGAATTGGAGCTTTGAAGTTAAGTTTTTTTCTTGGTCTTCTGTTTATTTTTTCTTGTATTTCTTGTATAATCATATCATTATAATTTTTGAATTCGCTTTTTTTAGGAATGTATTGTCTTATTAATTTATGGGTATCTTCATTTAAACCTCTTTCTCAGTAAGGCT
>CAIXTV010000225.1 GCA_903922465.1 uncultured bacterium | reverse complement strand
TTGTTCGTTTGCAATCGGGCAAGACTACTCAGGTTATAAAAGCAACATTAGTACGTTAAACTATATTTAAAACATATTGAACATATATGAAATCAGAACACAAATTATTTAAAGGGAAAACCCTTGCTATTTTATCGGGGGGGGGCGACACCCCTGCTATCAATTCAAGTATTGAATCTATCCGAAACCGTGCCTCTATGCTTGGGTTTAAAGTATATGGTATTCGTAAAGGCTGGAAGGGTTTATTAGGAGATGGGGACATAGTAGATTTAAGCCATCAGCCTTATGATGGAATTTATGGTGGAACTGCATTATTATCGAGCAGAACCAATCCTTTCCCTTCGAAAAAGAATCCGGAAAATCGTGTTCCACAGATATTACAAAATATAAAACGTTATAAAATTGATGTGCTTGTCACCATTGGAGGCGATGACACCAATGGGGCAGCCAAACGTTTATATGAAACCGAAGGCATTCCTGTAATTGGTTTCCCAAAGACCATAGATAATGATTTGCGCACCCATAGTATGCACACTTTCGAAGGGAAATCTATCGAAGCTGTGCTATGTCCTGGCTTTCCTTCAGCAGCAAAGGGGATGATGGAGTTTACTGCCCGCTTGAAAACCACTGCCGAATCACATTCGCGCATTATGGTGGTTGAAGTGATGGGTCGCGATGCAGGTTGGCTAACTGGAACTACCGTTTTTGGTGGTGCAGAACTCGCCCTAGTTCCCGAATTTGAAATGACCAAAGAGCGCAAAGACTTTTTTATGGAAACGGTGAAGGAAACCTACCTTAGTTCTCCAAAAAAGTCCTTGATTATTGCTGTTTCGGAAGGCGTGCGTTGGTGGGATGATGCTAAAGGGAAAGTGGATATGGTGTATGCCAGCTCTGAATTAGACGAATATGGGCATCCTCGTTTTGGTGGTATTAGTGGAGTGATTGCTTCAGAAATTTATGCTAAAACAGGCATTGATGCTCGTGCTCAAATTTCAGGTTATTATCCTCGTTCGGGCGAATGCCGCAATTATGACCGCCGTTTGACTATGACACTGGCCGATAAAGTGGTTGATTTGCTCCTACGTGAAGAATATGGGCAAATGCCAGTGATGAATAAAGTGGTTCCCTATCAGGAATTGGAGGAATTCCACACCACTTCTATTGATATGGGACAAATTGGCAACTGCCCTCTGGCTTCCGATTATTATGATGTAGATAGTTTTACCTTTACTCCGGCTTATCATGATTTCCTGAAATTGGTGTTGGGAAAACCTCACTTCTTAAGTTTCGATGCTGAGTTTCCTGTGGTGGTTCCTGAGAAGTAAGGAGTTTAGGGGTTTAGTCTTTTAGCTTTTTAGCTTTTTGGAATTTTATTTAATTGGGAAAACCTAACAGGTTTTGAAAACCTCATAGGTTTTATTTCTATTTACGTCGTATGTGAATAGATAGGGACGTATAGACACATAGAACTTCACATAGAAGAAATTCTAGTAAAATCTATTTGCAAGCTATGTTGCTATTTAGCAAAGAAATAGGCATTAAATGTTCTTACATCAAAAGTGATTTGAGTATTCTTTCAGATGCTGCTAAGAAATGTCAAAAAAAGATTTAACAATTTTCTTCGAAATTTCACATAAAAAGGAATTGAATTTGTTTCTTTTTCCATTATTTTTACAGCGTATTTTAAACTTAATTATATGCAAGAAGGAAGTTCACCTATTTATGGGAGTTTTCAGGTTCCGGGTCTTTTATATAAAACTATTAAGGACCCTGAGAACATCATGTATATAATGAGCCAAGTGAAAAATAAATCGCTTAATATTTATTTTAAAAGTGGTTATGTTTTGCTGGTAAAAACCAGAATGAAATATATGCAGGACAAGCTTGATCCCGCGTATTTTTTTCGCTCCCATAAATTATTTTTAGTGAATTTGAATTTTGTGGCAGCATATTGGTATAATAGACGCTGCCTTGTTCTACGATTGTCGAATGTTATAAGCAGCGAAGTTGTATTAGCCCCCAAAATAATCAGACATGATTATAGATAAAAATCTGTAATTTTATGATGATGAAAAAACGAACATTTACCAAAGAAGAGAAGCTTCGAATCATTAAAGAAGCAAACGAACATGGTGTATCTGCAACTA
>CAIXTV010000224.1 GCA_903922465.1 uncultured bacterium | reverse complement strand
GCCCCGTCAGTGCTGTTCAACCAATTCGGATTTTCTGTTACCGAAAAACTTTCGCGGGGAGACATACCGGAATGTGCTGTATAATTATTAATTGTACTATCGGCAGTGGTGCCATCATAAAATATTAAATTTTTAGCTGATGGAGTTCCTGCATAATAGAGATTATTATTAGAGGTGCTGGCAAAGTTTTGAAGATAGGCATTCGTTTGGTGATGGGCAATGGTCATTCCCGATCCTTTTGCAACACAGGTATTTACCAGAATATTATTCCTCGCATCAAGGTTACCATAAGTAGCCGAACTGCTTGCCTCATGATAAAGAGCACTACTTCCAAAATCACTTCCACTTGAAGTGCCATTTAAATAAACCGTATTGAAGTATATTCTATTTGTTGCAGTGCTTGGCTGTACCACAGCAATCCCCCTTATGGCCTCAGTATAATTGGCATTCGGAGTGGTCAGATTTCCTATTGTATTATTATAGGCACCTATTGTAAGTCCTCCTGAGAAAAATATTCCATTCACCAAAACGGTGCTTCCTATACTCGAATTGCTTATATTATAAATATTGTTTTGATACACATTAACCGTACTCCCTCCAATAACTGCAATGCCATTGGCTGCTGTCGTTTCACCCGAAGAAGTTAAGCCATATATACTATAATTGTTTCCATTGTAATTCTGATGCTGATATATATTGACAATTGTGCCATTTGCTACATAAATCCCATTAACACTTCCTCCTCCCGTAAGGGTATTAATAGCATTCTGATAAAAGTTTAAGGTTGATCCGGAATTGCTATACATTCCATATACGGCACCACTGCCACTTTGGTTTAGATTGCTAATTGTATTGTTGTGAATTGACGCGTAAAAACCCGAACTACCCGCATATATACCATACAATGCCGCAGTCCCACTGCTATTGAAATTACTTATAATGTTTCCATACACCTGGCTGGGATTGGTTGAGTTATTATAACATCCTAAATTGATACCCACAACAGAGGCGCTTCCAGTAAAATTAATATTACTGATAGTATTATTGTAAACGTTTTGGATGGGTCCGGCAGAAGTATTGGTTGAATAAATCCCATAAAATGTAAAAGAGCTGCTTCCAGTGATATTGGAAAAATTGTTCCCCGAAATTGTGATGCTTGCTGTAGAAGGAACATTTCCTGCATCATAATAACAAAGAAAATTTCCTGTTGCTGTTACGGTTCGGGTAAATCCTGTCGTAATGCTGTTATTCTGAACAGTCTTGGTTCCACTTGCAGGTGCTGTATAGTGATTATAAATTAGATTAACAGCCCCACTGCTTTTTAAACTCATATTATTAAACACATTATTGCTGATGGTATCATACTTTGGCGTTCCTGCTTGATAAATCCCATTAAAAACACCGGTTCCTCCTGTTGCACCCGTATAGTTTGCAGCATTACTTCCAAAAGTATTATTGCTTATCTTCAAAGTTGAAGTAGTTGCAGCACCAGTATTATATATTAATGCACAGGCAGCTGAAGTGCTGGCTGCATTAAAATTCAGATTGTCAAATGTATTGTATGAAAAGCTGTTGGTTCCCGTAATCGCACCAATATTATAAATCCCATAAATCAATCCTACACCACTACTATTATGATTTAAGTTCTGAATAGTATTCCCATTCCCCAGGCTTCCTATGGTTAAAGCACCTGTTGAGGTCGAAATGATACCATAAAGATTACAAGTAGCAACTGTAGTTCCTGTAATTCCAATTGAAACACTACCCGAAACCGCGCTGCCAATCGTATTGCCTGTCACAGTCTGAGCACCGGCACCGGCAATATAAATCCCATAAAAAGTATATCCCAGAGTTACATCCCCAACGATTCCGATAGCTCCGATGTTGTTGTTCTGAATTGTACATGCTGTGGCTGAAGTAAGATATATTGGAATGGTACCTGTCCCTGTAGTAGTTGTTGTAACATAAATACCGGAACTTGTCGAGGCAACTCCTGTCATGTTTCCAATTGTATTCCCATTAATATTAACCCCTCCGGCTCTCACTATTATTCCATTAAAAGAAGCAGACCCTGCTGTCGAAACGCCATTGGAGGTAGTCCATCTGATATTATTAATACTATTCCCTTGTATGGTACTCACCGGGCTGGAAGCTACTGTCACATCAATACCCGTAAAACATCCGTTATTATTAATAAGCATTCCAGTTCCTGCTGATGAACCATATCCAAAGGTATTATTACTAATGCTATATCCACTTCCCGAAGAAGTTACTATGTTAATACACTTCAACACACTGCTTGATGTTAATCCGGTTCTTATCGTCGTAAGGTAAAATTTGTTCGAACTAATATTCCATGCTGAACTGTTGGCTATGATATTGATGGCATTTGCCCCGCTATTCGCATACCAGTTGTAAATACTGTTTCCTGTAACTACATTATTATCATTCGAAATCGTTGTGGAGGTTCCTGATGAAGTAATGCAACTCGAAGGGGGTGAAGTTCCTGCCCCTGCATCCCCAATTTTATTATTGCTGATTACATTATTATCATTCCCGGTGGTGGTTCCTGTCGAAAAAAGTATCGTTCCCGCAATGCTTGCAACAGTGGCAGTATTCGACCCTAATATCGTACAATTGCTAATCGTATCGTTTGAAGCATCTGCAATAAAGCGTATGGTCGAAGTCCCTGCAGTTGCAGCGGTACTTAAATTGGAAATCACCAACGAATTACTCCCATCATTCAACCCATTAATGCAAACTTTCTTTGCCCCGTTCAGATTAATCAAAGGCGCACCTGCCACCGTACCCGATACAGTGCGAATACCACTTGGGTTTATGGTCAAACTATTCCATGCCCCCGAATTCAAAGAGTTTGTTCCTGCTTCAGTAGCTACATCTCCTGTGATGCTGATAATAATATTGGCTCCCGTTTGAGTAGCCCCGTTTATGGCGGCAAAAGCTCCGCTGGCGTTGGTTAATGAAGTATAAACCCCATCAACACCAACAGAACCACTAATGGTAATTTGACTGTAAGTTAGTCCACTAATAAGCAGACTTGCAATAAGAAAGAATAATTTTTTCATTTGAGTATATATTTATGCCTGCAATTAATCATAAAACAATTAGATAGAGGCTGTTTAGTCGCACTGAATTTTTCATTGTTATTCAATAGACAAAACTACAACTAATTTAAATGCAAATTATATTCTTCAAAATTAAAAGAAAAACATTTTGAAATACTCTCAACAAAACTCACTTATGCAACGGTTACTGAGCTTGCCGAAGTGCCGAAATATTCATTACACTTGTTTTTTGATTAATCCCCCAACTAAGCAGTAAAATTAATGTAAAGATATAATCTTAGTGTATCTTAGAGCTTTTGCGTCTTCGTGGCATTTTCCCATTTCCCTTAAAGCAGAATTCACGAAATTCATTTATCTTTGTTGAAATATAGAACAAGATATTTCTACTAAATGATAAACATCGCAAAACAAAAAATATCAATCAGAAGGGCGGCTTACATAATTTTATCCAAAACCACCTTCAAAAGAAAAAAGTAAAGAATATTATCTCTTAACTAAAAATCTCTATGAATTTCAGGTCTTAAGTTCCAGAGGTATTACCCCAAATATTGAGACTTCGAAATGAACATCACCAACAAGCTTTTCACAATTACAATCACCTAGCAACCCACATCTTTGTCCTTTCTCAAATTAAGGCATATAAGGTTTACAAATTTCCGACTCAACTTTCATCGCTCTCTTTTAATGAATTGGGAATAATCATCAACATTTGAATAATGCTTATCTCTCACCGATATCTATCAGATGACGTTCAAAATATGCCTTTCAACGTTCAAAATACGCATTTCAATGTTCACAATATGTCTGTCAATGTTCAAAATATGCCTGTCAATGTTCACAATATGCCTGTCAATGTTCACAATATGCCTGTCAATGTTCACAATATGGCGGTTCTCGTTCACAATATGGCTGTCAATGTTCAAAATATGCCTGTCAATGTTCAAAATATGCCTGTCAATGTTCAAAATATGCCTGTCAATGTTCGAAAAATGCCTTTCAATGTTCGAAAAACGGTTTCTGAGAAGTTAACGTTATGAATTTATTAACCTATATTAACACTTTCGCTTTATGCTTAAAACATCCATAATGCTTATTAAACTTGACTTTAAGCAGTGTTTAGACTGTTATTTTGAAAAATGAAAATTTACATTTGCTTTTTCCTTCAAAACTATAAATTTAATGCGGAAGATATGATTTCAATAAATAAAAGATCAAACTCTTTTACTTTCGAAAAACCGCCTTAGCAATTCAGCGCACTCATATTGCAGCACTCCTGAAGTAACCTCTGTTTTCGGATGAAGCGCTTTCTTGCCAAACAAACCATAGCCTCTTTTCGAATCAGAAGCACCATAAACAATCCTTGGGATTTGAGCCCAAAATGCCCCTCCGGCACACATCAAGCAAGGTTCTAAGGTAACATATAAAGTGCATTCTGTTAAGTATTTCGCCCCCATGGCATCGGCTGCTGCGGTATAGGCCTGCATTTCGGCATGAGCCGTAACATCATTCAATTGTTCAGTAAGATTATGTGCGCGGGCAATGATATTGCCAGCGCAAACGATCACCGCCCCAATAGGCACTTCTTCTTTGTCGAATGCCTTTTGTGCTTCCTTTAAGGCTTCTTTCATATAAAAAGCATCATCTTTATCCAATATACCCATATCCAATAGAATTTAGTTTTGCAAATGTAATAATAATGACAGTTCTCGCTCTTTTTTTATAATTTCGCAGACTAATTAAAAAATGCAATTATGTTACGAACTCACACCTGTGGAGAATTAAGAATACAACATCAAAACGAAAAAGTTACTCTTTGTGGCTGGGTACAACGCTCAAGAGATTTAGGCGGAATGACCTTCATCGACCTCCGCGACCGCTATGGTATCACCCAGTTGATGTTCAACATGGAAACTCACAAGGAATTGTGCGAACAAGCCCGCAACTTAGGAAGAGAATTTGTCATTTCCGTCACCGGAAGTGTTGCCGAACGCAGCAATAAAAACCTCAAAATGCCCACAGGTGAAATCGAAATCATAGTCGAAAACATCGAAGTGCTCAACACTTCCCTCCTACCTCCTTTTACCATTGAAGACAATACCGATGGGGGTGATGAAATCCGTATGAAATATCGTTACCTCGACTTGCGCCGCACCACAGTGAAAAATAATATCGAGCTCAGGCATCGCATGGCAATTGAAACCCGTAACTATTTAAACACCTTAAATTTTCTTGAAATAGAAACCCCTTTTCTCATCAAATCCACCCCCGAAGGTGCCCGCGATTTCGTGGTTCCTTCGCGTATGAATCAAGGGGAGTTTTATGCTTTACCCCAATCGCCACAAACCTTTAAACAATTGCTCATGGTGTCTGGTTTCGACAGGTATTTTCAAATCGTTCGTTGCTTCCGCGATGAAGATTTGCGTGCCGACCGTCAGCCCGAATTCACTCAAATTGATTGTGAGATGTCATTTGTCACTCAGGAAGATATTCTTCAAACTTTCGAGGGCTTAGCATTGCATCTTTTTAAAACCGTTAAAGGCGTTGAGCTTAATAAATTCGACAGAATAACTTATGCTGATGCCATGAAATTCTATGGTTCCGATAAACCCGATTTACGTTTTGGTATGAAGTTCGTTGAACTAAAATCCGAAGGCGAAAAGAATCTAACTGCCGGGAAAAACTTTGTGGTTTTTGATAATGCAGAATATGTTGGAGGAATATGCGCCCAATCTTGTTCAGAATACACCCGAAAACAACTTGACGAACTAACTGATTTCATTAAGAAGCCACAAATTGGTGCCACAGGTCTGATTTGGATGAAATATAATCAGGATGGAACACTGAAATCTTCGGTCGATAAATTTTATGCTGAAGAAGATTTAAAACAATGGGCAGCTGCATTCGACGCAAAACCCGGCGATTTAATCTTACTAATAGCCGGCGATACTCATAAGTCTCGTAAAGCCCTTTCCGAGCTTCGCCTCGAAATGGCTTCTCGTCTTGGTTTTCGCAATCCTGAAGTGTTTGCTCCACTTTGGGTGCTTGATTTCCCTTTATTGGAGTTTGATGCTGAAAGCAATCGCTTCTACGCCATGCACCATCCTTTCACTTCACCCAAACCCGAAGATATTGCCTTGTTAGACACCAATCCTGCAGCCGTTAGAGCCAATGCTTATGATTTAGTTATTAATGGTGTTGAAATTGGAGGAGGTTCCATTCGTATCCACAACAAAGAACTTCAGCACAAGATGTTTCAAGTGTTGGGATTTACTGAAGAATTAGCCCAATCCCAATTCGGATTCTTGATGAATGCCTTTGAATTTGGTGCTCCTCCTCATGGTGGAGTCGCTTTCGGTTTCGATAGGTGGTGCAGCTTATTCGGTGGCTCAGAAACCATCCGCGACTTTATCGCTTTCCCCAAAAATAACACCGGTCGCGATGTTATGGTGGACGCTCCTTCTACAATTTCCGAAGAACAATTAAAGGAATTGAATATTAAGCTGGTTTAATTTGTATCTTTGTTCTTTATTAATACAATTCACCATGACAACAATTGAGTTAAAGAAAATGCTTATTCATAGGATAAGTGAAATTAATGATATCTCATTCCTAAAGGCTATTAAGACCATTCTTGATTCAAAGTCCGAAACGACTATGATTGCTTTAACTCCTGAACAAAGAAACGAAATTATTGAATCGAAAAAAGAAGTCGAACAGGGTCTCTATATTAACCATGAAATCTTAAATAAAGAAGTTTCAGCATGGCTAAACAAAAGATAATCTGGTCTGGAAAAGCAAAGAAAAAGCTAATAAAGATTCTTGAATTCTATGCAGAAAGGAATAAAAGTAAATTCTATTCAGCAAAACTATATCAAAGATTCAATAAAGAACTTAAGATTCTTCTCAAACAACCCGACATTGGTATAAAAACTGAAATTGAATCAGTTCGGGGATTAATTGTTGACGATTATATCTTATTCTATGAGTATAATAGTGAATTTATAATCATACATACCATTTGGGATTGCAGACAAAATCCAAATGACTTTCAAATAAAATAAGGTCATTATTCCATTTCATTTCCTATTACTTCACAATCAACTTCTGATACTTCATCGCATTAGCAGTAGTCATTTTCACAAAGTATGTTCCTGAACTTAGGCTTGAGGCATCGATAAAATAATTGCTTTTTCCCATAGGAAGTTTACCCTTAAAAATAGTTTTCACCTTTCCGCCTAACATATTGAATAACTCTATCGTGGCATCAATCGGCTGTGACGTTTCTACCGGAATACAGGTGATTGCATTAGCAGGGTTTGGATATATACTTAGCATTTGTGTTTGCTCTTGCAATACTTCTATACTATTTGGCAGCAATACATTAAAATTATAACATCCTGTTGGCGAAGTAATGGGTCGAACTTGCTGTTTCCCATTATTTGATTGAGCTTTTACATAATAATACACCGTTTTCCCTCCATTTTGCGCAGCGATATCTCCCGACCAAATATTCTGACTTGCATTGGTCAAGGTCATACTTACCTGGACATAAGCCTGAGTGGTATCGGTCCGGTAAAATAACCATGCACTTTGTATTCCTGACTTGTTCATGATCTTTGCATTTACAGTATAAGGCAAAGTTGTATTATATGTATCAGGCAAACGCTGAAGTGAAATCAACAAAGGATTATATGAACCCACACAATGCGTTATACAATGAATGGCTCCGCTCGAAGGAATAGATGCATTGCAATTGATGCCCACAACAGTATATCCTGGCAGATTTTCCTTATAGATGCGCGTTGCAGTAGTATCGTATTTTGCATAATAGGTTGGAAATATGAAAGTTTTATTCACGAAAACACCATTAGTATAAGTAAAATAACTGGCTCCATTATTGGGATAATTCAAGCTAGTAGGATCAGGAGGCTGAGGAATACGAACAATCTTATAAGGAGTACCAAATACTGAATTGAAATTAGCTAGTAAATACTGAATGTTAGCTTCTATCTGCGGACCATCAGCTATACCCGTTGGATATTGACCCACCAGCATCGTTTCTTCATCCAACAATTTCATATGCATATCGATATGATGAATACCATCGTATGGGAGTGTTTCATAATGTACATATCTATCAATACCCATATACTGCTTAGTCATCGTATCAATCTGAGCCGAAGTCAAATTTGTATTTTCCTGTTCGATAAGTTTAGAAGACATGGCTGTTCCAAGACCATCACCCATATAATTTCCACCTGTAGCGATAAGCAAGTTGGGGGAAGCACTCATTTCATACAACTGCAAACCTGTGCGTTTAGCTAAAGCACGAGGAAGAGTGTCATCGCTCGGCCGTGTAGGACGATTGTATTTCCAATCCACCAAAATCAGCGAATCCACCTGATTGGTATATACATTATTTGCAGAATAATCTCTACACCAAACACTATTATATGGAGCAATTATATACCTTACATTGGTAAGATTCACTCCTCCAGAAGTAAGATATGTTTTCACTGTTGCCGAATCTGTACAGTTAACATAAACAATGCATTCGTTTACTGCATTTTTCACAATATCACGTAAAATTGAAGTATAGCTTGTCCAAGTAACTATCAGAGCCGAAATTTCCTCCCATTCTGCCATCGAACGCAGCCCTGTGTATGGAGGAGGTGTAAAAAAGACTTTCTCCCCTGATTTATCAGGTGAAAAAGTTTGGTTGAGAAAAGATGGCATTAGAAGTTTCTCTTCATCGGTAAGGTGATTTGGCATGTCTTGAGCTAGGACATTATAGCATTGAACCAAAAACAAACAGCACAATAAGCTAACTATTTTATTCATATTAAGATGATTTATTAAAGTAGTAAAAGTATAGAAAATATGGGTTTGCAAATATATTTTAATTTAGGAGAATCTAATGATAAGTGACACTCAAAATGGGAAACGGTAGATTCAACTCTCAAATGCAATATTTCATGCCACTAAATTAAAAAATATTTGAATTGGTGCTTTGAAGTTAAGTTTTTTTCTTGGTCTTCTATTTATTTTTTCTTGTATTTGTTGTATAATCATATCATTGTAATTTTTGAATTCGCTTTTTTTAGGAATGTATTGTCTTATTAATTTATTTGTATATTCATTTAAACCTCTTTCCCAGGAAGAGTAAGGATGAGCAAAATAAAACTGACAACTCAGTTTTTTAGCTATTACTTCATGGCATGCAAACTCTGAACCATTGTCCGAAGTAATAGATTTAATATTGTATTTATAAGGGATAAACATCCTTATAAGTTCATCTGCTAAAGACTTTGAGTCTTTACCATGAAGTAATTTTTCATCATCAAAAAACCAGTTTGTCTTTCAACACAAGTTAGTATAGCCCCTTTATTCTCTTTCCCTACAATCAAATCAATTTCCCAGTCTCCGAAGCGTTCTTTATTGTTGATTATATCAGGTCGACTATCAATAGAGACTTTGTTTTTGATTACTACTTTTTTCCCACCAACAGGTCGTTTTCGATGTTTGAGTTGATGCCTCATGTCTTTATACATGTTTCCACCATTTGCTTTATCGAGTCTAACATATTGGTATATCCTCTCATGGCTTACCATGTCGATGTTATTTGATTTACAATGTCCTGTAATTTGCTCTGGCGACCACTGCTCAATAGT
>CAIXTV010000223.1 GCA_903922465.1 uncultured bacterium | reverse complement strand
GTTGGATTAAAATCGCGGTTCGAAACAAAGAGGAGGTACTTGCCATCGCTGCTAAAACTTGGGTTAGAAGCTTCATACCAACCATCCGTAACAGCATTCTTTTGCTGGGTAGCTAAATCATAAAGATAAATTTTCGACTCAGTAGTTCTGTCCGGACGGACATATGCAATCCATTTGCTATCGGGAGCCCAAGTAAACTCGCTAAATTCCCAATCGGGGCAATAGTCAACCTGGGTAATCTTCTTCGAATCGATGTCGATGTACTGCAAACGGAGCTTTTTATCATTCCACATAATCTTTTTGCTATCAGGCGACCAAAGGAGAAAAAACTTATAGGTATCGCTGTTTTGGGTAAGTTGAATGGGTTTGCCGGAACCATCCTGAGCAACAATATAGATTTCATCTTCTCCTGTTTGGTCAGAAATATAAGCGATATATTTGCCGTTTGGGGACCATTCGGCATTGCGATCGTGCACTCCACTGCTTTGGGTAAGGTTTTTGGTAATACCCGACTTGGCAGGAACGCTCCACAAATCGCCTCTTGCACCAAATACCACCCTTTTCCCATCGGGAGAAACCGAAGAACTGTTGATGTTTTTGGAGGCATCTTTCAATTCGTTTCTGCCACTTAACATATCGTCGGCAATGGTGATGCTGATTTTTTCAACTTTGGCAGAAGCAATATCGTAATAATACAGGTAACCGCCTCTTTCGAAGGCTATGCAATTATCACCCAAAGAAGGGAATTTGATATCGTAATCGGCAAACTGGGTAAGCTTTTTTGTTTCCTTGGTTTTGGTGTTATATGAAAACAAATTCATGGTGCGGTCGCGGTCGGAAAGGAAATAAATCACATCATCCTTCCACATGGGCTGAATGTCCTGTGAAATGTTGTTGGTGATGTTGATGGTTTTCCTGGTAGTGAAATCATATATCCAAATATCATCAGCCATGCCGCCTTTGTAATATTTCCATGTGCGGAATTCGCGGAAAACACGGTTGTAGGCAATCTGTTTTTTATCAGGTGAATAGCTGCAGAAACCACCAACAGGAAAAGGAAGTTCTTCGGATAATCCTCCATTAACGGAAGCTACAAACAACTGCCCTTTGAAATCGTTGAAGGATTTCTTGCGTGAGCGATAGATGACTGATTGGTTGTCGCGCCAGGTCATCACAATATTGTTGGGACCCATTCGGTCGGAGATATCATCTCTGCCAAGGGTTGCAGTATAAGTTAAGCGTTTGGGCACACCTCCTTCGGCAGACATCATATATATTTCGGTGTTGCCATCGTATTGTGCAGTGAAGGCGAGGTTTTTACCATCGGGAGAGAAATGGGAAAACATTTCATAACCGACATCATTGGTGAGTTTGCGGGCAACGCCACCGGCTTTGCTGACGGTGTATAAATCGCCGGCATAAGTGAATACTACCCGATTCCCATTTATAGTAGGAAAGCGGAATAAACGGCTTTCAGTCTGAGCATTTATCAGGCTCGCGAAACCGATTAGTGTGAAAATTAGAATAAGTGTTTTTTTCATTTGTTTAACTGAATTAATAGGTTGTAAAAATAAATATTAAAGGAACATCAGGAGCATTTTGTTTATAATGCACCCATTTCTTTTCAGTAACAAAACTAAATATTAAATGTCAGGTGGAAAAAAATAATATACCAAATGGCTATTATTGTCGACGAAATGGCAAAAAATGACCTAAAAAGCATCTTCATCAGCAAAAATATCTATTTTTACTAAATGGTTTTCACAACAAGATTTATGACAATATGCGGAAAATAAGCAATAATAAAAACAGGAAGCTCATATCAATTATAATGATGATTTTGCTTTTATTATTGCTATTCCGAAGATGTTACCATCAACAGAATTTCAGGAGGTATTCCTCTAATGACTTCCTTAATTCAAAGGAATTTAAGTGTTCTTCGTTTCAGAACATACTCCTATCTGATTATAACTAACTTTTCGCTTCCAATAATTTCATTTCCTGAAATTATTCGGACCATATATAATCCTTCCTTAAAATTATGGGTGTCAATTTCTATTTCTGACTTACCGGGAGTTGAAAGTGATTTGTAAACTTGCTGACCTGTGATGTTTACTATTGATATAATAGGGTTCGAAAAAGCTTTATCAGAAGGAAAAGAAATTACACATTTTTCACTTGCCGGATTAGGATAAACCTGTGTTTTTGTTTGAATACTTTTCTCATCTTCAATTCCTGTTAGGGTTCCACAATAGAGTTGAAAGCTTGAAGAAGCCAATGTATTGTATGTATAGCTCACATTTGCCATTATAGCACTTGAAGCAGCCGGAGTAATCGTTTGAGATTGTAATGTAAGCGTTTTATGATTATTTACCAAATCAAAAGTCATGGTATTGCATAAACCATTTCCATTGGTATCGATAATTGCCGCCAATGCACCCTCATTATAACCAACACCAACATGCACACTGGTGTTTCCATTAAGTGTAAGACCCCTGAATTCAACATTTTTATTGCTTGTTACGGTGTTGCCGGTTGAACGTTTTTTCCAATTGACCGAACCTGTATTTGAAATATTTATCATTGCAATTGTAAATGCACTCCCATCATAAATACTTCCATCGACAATCACACTTCTTCCATTGTTGATGGCAGTGATATCATTCAGAACAAATTGATCGTAGGTAACGGTAAGCTCGTTAAAAGTTAGCAAGTTGAGTGCTTGATTGAATATGGCAACAAACTCTGTTTTATTATTGTTGGAGCTATTATAGTTCCCCATTACAGCATATCCTCCCGTATCGTTTAGTTTCACAATTCGTGTCGGAACTATTTGCATCCCTGTGTATGTATAAGCAGTGTGTGAAAGTACATTCCCTGAAGCATCGAGCTTCATGGTGAGGAGAGAATTAATATTATAGCCAGAAGAAACAATGTAATTATTGCCATCCGGAATAATGCTCCAACAGGTGGTGACCCCTGTACTTAATGGATAAAAATATTGCTGTTGCCAAACAATATTGCCATCCTGATCGCATTTTATAATATAGTTATTCAACGTGCACTGCCCTCCTCCAAACAAAAAACCGTTATCGGTGCCTGAGGCTTTCGAAAGCATTTCAGAGTTCATATTGCCTGAAGCTAGATAATATATCTTCTGCCATACTAAGGCACCATCGGAATTAATTTTGACAATATAAGTGGAACCAGTATGTTCTAGAGAGACGGACATGAAATAGAAATTGCCGTCGTTGGCTTCTACTATTTTGGGAAACCCATTGGAAATATTTGCATCTGCAAATTTATATTTCCACATCATATTGAAATTATTATCCCAACGTATCACTTGTAATTTATAAGCACTATCGTTGCCAATGGTTATATAACCTCCGGTAGAAACCCGTTCAATTTTGTCGGCGTAGCCAGTGTTGGCTACCTTAAAATAGGCAGTGTTTTGGCTTTTTGAAAAAGAAAAGCAAAGGATGAGAATTGTAGTAAATAGGAGTTTTTTCATAGGAATATAATTATTTATTGTTTTCACTTAAGACGCAGTTTTTTGAATTAGGTTGCCTTTGATGAAAAATATAACAATTAACCAAGAATTCTTAGACTCGTATTTGCATGGAAATAATCCTTACTGATGATTTTCTGTTTTTACAATAAAGTTCTGGGAATGGGAAAACCCATAACGTTATTCTTTTTCAAATTTGTTTACCCAGATATTTTTGGCGGTACAGACTTTTACAATGTATAATCCTTCAGCTAATTTGGATATGTCAAGATTATAATTGTTAAGTCCAATCATTTGCTGTGGAATTAATTGCCCACTTATGTTGTAGATTGAAACTGTTGAAACGTCAGTAAGCGATGGGGTTTCTATAGTAATATTATTGTTAGCAGGATTTGGGAAAATGCTAATATTACCTGAGAAGTTTTCTGTTGTAGAGGTGCCTGCAATTTCAAGATAAAGTGTATTTATTTCTGTGCTTGTTAATGCGCGATTGTATATTCGAATGTCATCAATTTTTCCACCCCAATAGCGTCCTTGATTATCTGTAAAAACATCTCTTCCTATTAGCATTGTTGAATCACCATGTAGGTTGCCTGTAAAAGGAATATTATGTTTAAGTATTCCATTTTGATAGGCATACAATTGACTTCCATCAAATATCATTGCGACGAAATGCCATATAGCAGGTGTGATAGTGTCGTTTTCGGCTGAGAAAGAAGCGTTTTGAAGAGTGGAATTATTGAGGTTTACTCCAAATAAATTGGTATTCGGCTCGGCACCCATTTTAATTCCTCTGTTTTCAAAATAATCATTTGAAATTATCCCCTGGAAATCGGCTCCTGATGAGGTTTTTGTTCGTAATACCCAAGCAGTGATAGTTAATTTGTCGCCCCAATTAGCTGTCTTTAGTGGGGTTTTAATTACATTACTTATGCCATCGAAGCTGTAGGCTTGGTTTGGATTGCCGAATCTATCGGTAGTTAGCAGAGCGCCATCAACAAGTCCATGATTGATGTTGCTACTAATGTCGTTTGCATTACCGTTAAAATAATACTTTGCAACGAGACCATCGTCGAGGTCTTTTTGTGAAAATACGCTGCTTAGGCTGAATAAAACTAATGCTAATAAGGATATGATATTTTTCATTTTGTTTGATTTTAATATTCCTACTCGTAAGGCTTTTCGGTTGCGCCACGTTTTTTAAGTGGTTTCTGGTCTCCTCTTTTTTGTTTTATTTAGTGATTCAGAAGGCAGATTGTTTAGGTTAAATGGCTCCTGCATCTCAGTGCTTTATTTATTTAGATTGTTTTTTATTTCTTCTAATTGCCTTTGCAGGTCGGCGTTTTGTTTTATTAAGTCATCAATAAGTTTTTGGTGCTTAGTGTTTTCTTGGCTGAGTTCCTGCACCGCTTTTACAAGGGGAACAGTGAATTCAGCATAACGAAGCCCATAGTAATCATTTTCATTCATAGGCTTATCTACGCCACTAAAATCGAAGCCACATTCTTGAGCCGCTTTCTCTACTTCCTGTGCAATAAAACCTGTCTGAAGTATATTCCCTTTAATCATCTCAGCATTCTTTAATCGCAAACTATCGGGAGTTTTTAGCCCAGCAGCAATGGCTTCCATATCCAGATGATAATTAACAGGTCTTAGCTTTAAGATAAATTCCAGACCAGGTATTGTTTCCTCTATGTCTTTTTTGAATCTCCTATCAGAGATATTGCTCCAATTAGCAAATCCACCGATAGATGTTACAGCTGAATTTCCTAATCTTACCTGGTCACTGGCAGTAATTGCTGTAAGATAACCAATAGCAGTTGAATTGGTATCAGAAGTCCCATCGTAAAAAGCAGCTAATCCAATTGCTGTATTAACTTTACCTGTTGTGTTATTATACAGTGCCATTGATCCAATAGCCGTATTCAGAGACCCAGTTGTGTTGAATGCAAGCGCACTAATACCTACTGCAGTATTTATGCTCCCATCAGAATTATCATGAAGAGCTTCTAATCCAACGGCAGTATTAGAATAACCTGTTGTATTAGAATAAAGTGCTGTAGATCCAACTGCAGTATTGTACAGCCCTGTAGTATTTGAATACATTGCCTGTGCCCCCTGAGCAGTGTTTCTCCATCCTGTTGTGTTAGAATATAATGCTTTATATCCTATAGCAATGTTTTCGTTTCCCAGAGTGTTCATATACAAAGCAGATGACCCAATGCCAGTATTAGCTGATCCTTCCCAATAATAAATTGCTTCAAGCCGGTTTTTATAAAGTGCAGAAGTCCCAACAGCAACGTTGTCGTAGCCATCTGTATTATAAAATAAAGCATTATTCCCTAAAGCTGTATTGGAGTAACCGCTTGTGTTAGAGAAAAGGGATTGATAACCATTGGCAGTATTGTTATAACCTGTGGTATTGGAATAAAGTGCCTGGTAGCCACTTGCCACATTGCTGTTTCCTGAAGAATTTGCGCGAAGTGTTTGATATCCTAGAGCCGTATTGTTGTTTCCAGTGTTAATCTGACCATCTTCAGAACCCCTTAAGGCTTCAAAGCCCACCGCAACATTACTATAGATAAAAGGAAGAAAGTTGAAGCTGGAGTTAGCATATTTCATCGCATAATTGCCAACAGCAGTGGCATTGCTCCCTGATATGTTTGTTAAAAGGGCTTCTTTGCCAATGGCTATATTGTCAGCACCAGTTCGGTTGTTGGCTAAGGCGCGATCGCCAAATGCATTATTGTAATAACCAGTAGTGTTGAAATATAAAGACATAAAACCTGTGGCAGTATTGAAGTATCCTGTTGTATTCATAAAAAGGGCGGAAGAGCCAATTCCGGTGTTAGATTGTCCCTGCAGTAGGCCTGAAGCTCCTTCTCCATTATGATAAAGTGCATAAGAACCCACTGCAACGAGGTTACTGCTAGTAGTGTTGTTAGTTAAGGCATTATTTCCAATGGCTATATTTGCGTGACCGGTGGTATTGGAGTGAGAAGCCCATTGCCCAAATGCAGTATTTTCATTTCCTGTAAGGTTTGAATATAATGCCTGATAACCAGTTGCAGTATTGTAAGACCCAGTAGTATTAATAAAAAGCGTTTGATAGCCAAGTGCCGTATTATAGTTACCCGAATTAACTTCAGGGTAAATCGCACCCCTTAACGCCTCATAACCAAGTGCTACATTATTATTAATAAAAGTAGTGTCTGTATTATAAGCATACATCATAGCATTATACCCTATTGCAGTAGCATTATTGCCTCTAATATTTGACATAAATGCATTTGTTCCGAAAGCAGTATTTCCTTCGCCCAGAGTATTAGATAATCCCGCTTTATACCCAAAAAAAGTACTTCCAATGGTATCTATCCAACCTGCTTTCTGATTATTTATCCTAAGATTAAGCGGTAGGTTATCTGTGGTTCCAATGAAATTTGAATTAGGATTAGTCCCTGAGTTTCCATTAAGCGACCAGGCATTTGAAGAGTCTGTTGTTCCGCACTTCTCAGCATATAAAGCATAGGGAACCGAAACAAATTGTGTGACTCCAACCAGCTGATAGGTTGTGCCTCCACTGGGGTCAATTTTAACTTTTAGGAAATGGGGATGATTTCCCCACTCAATCGAGCTGAAAGAACCCATAATAAGAGTCCCTTGTCCTATTTTTAAAGTAAACATACCAAACCCATCGGTGATTGTAGTGTGGGTTTCCGCATAAACCGCTATTCCTGAAACACTATCGCGCATAATTCCCAGTTCGAGCGATATTGTCTGATTAGCGAGTACATTGCCGTTATTGTCGCGGGCTACTCCCTGGTAGTTGATTGCCTGGGGAGTTTGTGCATACATAGTTGCGCTTAACAAAAGTATGCTGATGAATAAAGAGTAAAGTTTTTTCATGGGATTTAAATTTGATGATGATTAATTAATTTCTGGTTTGTAATAATTATGTACTTAAATTGGAACCCATTTCCTGCCGATTGTTCATGATTCTGAAGCTCTGAATTACAGAATCAAAAACTTCTGATGGCTCTGGTTCTTTTATCATTATCATTCTTAAAAGTATTATCATCGATTAACGGGCCTATATCAAAATAGAAACAGCAAGCTGAACTAGCCTGGTTAAAGAATTCTGTGCTCGACCAATACCTTTCAGTGGATATAAAGCCTCCAATTGCTTCCTGATTGAGGTATAATTGATTCAACTCATCATAACTGGGTAAATACCAATCAGTATAACCACCCAATGTTAAAGAGCGACAAACCCTTGCAGCTATTCCCTCGGTTGAACAACCGGCAATAATGTCTAAAGTATTCTGATAACCTGTACCAAGAGCAGTCCCATCTGCTCCTGAGATGATGGTTCCTTCGCAACCCCAGGGAGCTACTGTACTTTGATCAGCAGGAGCTGCTATGATTCCATGAATCTGACCTGCTATATATCCAGGATCACCGGGTTGAAGTATATAAGCTATGATACCACCCTGATAACTATCGCCAATACCCACTGTTGCAGTAAAACTTATTTCATTTCCATAAGCTGTACCTAAAGCATTGGTTGCATAGGCTCTTACATAATAGGTGCTGTCTAAAGTTAATCCGGTTATTGAACTAGTAAAAACGCCCAAAGTTGTGCCATCTGTTGTTTTATTATTTTCAATGGTAGGGTTATGATTGGTACTCCAGCAAACTCCTCTTGCTGTTAAGTTTATGCCACCATTGCTTGTTACATTTCCCCCACTTTTTGCAGAAGTAGCTTTTATTTCAGAGGCTGATGCAGTGGTGATTTCAGGCAATGTAGGTGGTGCAGTAGTAAAAACGATATCATTTCCATAACCGGTTCCCTTTCCATTAAAGGCATACGCTCTGACATGATAAGTTGTTGAAGCTGATAATCCTGTGATAGCACATGGATAGGTTCCACCATTACACAAATAAGCACAATTAATCACCTTATTATCAGATATGGTTGGATTTGATGATGTGCTCCAGCAAATGCCTTGTTCATTAATATTCTCATCTCCACCAAAATAAGTAACATTTCCTCCACTAGTTGCAGAAGAAGCAGTTATGGAAGTTATGGGAAGAGTATTAAGAACAGGAGGTCCTAGCGTTGTAAAATCTATATCGCCACCATAAGCAATTCCTACGCTACAAATAGCATAAGCTCTTACATGATATAATGTACTTGGTGTTAATCCTGTTAATTGACAAATAAATGGTCCCGGTCCGGAGCCATTTGATATTTTATGATTTGCAATGGTCGGATTGGCTGTTGTATCCCAGCATACCCCTTTTTCAGTGATATTTGTATCACCCTCTTCCATAATATTAACATCTCCGTGACAACTTGCTGTGGTTTCTCTGATAAGTGATGCCGACATCGTATTTACAAAAGGCAGAGAAGGTAGTGTAGTTGTAAAAATAACATCATTTCCGTATGCGGTACCTAAAGAGTTAGTAGCGTAAGCTCTTACATGATAGGTTGTTCCTTGTATTAAACCGCTTAGATTACTTGTAAACGAACCAATGCCTGAACCATTGGTTGTTTTATTATTAGTTATTGTTGGATTCGCAGTTATATCCCAGCAAACGCCTCTTTCAGTTATATTTAAACCTCCATCACTTAATATATTGCCTCCGCAAACTGCTGTGGTACATTTAATTTCATATACTGGTGAAGTTGTTAATGAAGGTAATGAAAGAGGGGCTGTTGTAAAAATAAATTCAGTACTATAAGCTGTTCCAATAGAATTAGTTGCATAAGCCCTTACATGATATGTTGTTTCAGGTGTTAAACCCGCCATAAAACTTATATAATTCCCAATTCCTGAACCATCTGTTGTTTTACTATCTGAAGTGGTTGGATTTGCTGAAATGCTCCAGCAAACACCTTTTTCTGTTATTGCTGCCCCACCATCACTAATTATTTCACCTCCACTTTCGGCTGTAGTTTGAGTGATAGAAGTTACGGCTGTAGTTGTAAGGCTTGGGACAGAAATTATCGTAGTTAAACTAATTTCATTTCCATAAGCTGTAAGAGTGCTATTAGTAGCGTAAGCCCTGATAAAATACGTTGTAAGAGGGGTTAGCCCGGTAATTAAACTCGTATAACTTCCAGTGCCTCCACCATCAATTGTTTTACTATCAGAGATAGTTGGATTATGATTAATGCTCCAGCATACGCCTCTTGCCGTAATTGTGGCGCCCCCATCACTAATGATATTTCCGCCACTTGTTGCGCTTATTGCAGCAATTGAGGATGCAGCTGTGGTAGTAAGACTTGACCCAACCCAAACAGGGATATTAGAAGATGATAATTGTAGAAATTGACCAGGATGGCCCACTGCTATTAAAACCCAGGAGGTATCATTCCAGTAAAGCATATCGCCAGAATTTATTCCGCTTTGTGAGCCACCACTTTTAGCCGCATATAATGCATAAGGTGCCGACAAAAACTGATTTGTGCCTGCAAATTGATAGTTTGTGCCCCCGTAGGGATCAATTTGAACTTTTAAGTAATGGGAATTACTTCCCCAGTTTATCGAGTTAAAAACACCCGTTATAGGTGTCCCTTGTCCGATTTTTACTGTAAACAAACCGAATTGGTCGGTAGTTACAGTATGCGTTTCAGCATAGACTGCTGCTCCCGAAATACCCCCACTCAGTATTTTTAATTCGAGTGAGATGCTTCGGTTTGATAATACATTGCCGCTTGTATCGCGGGCAACTCCTTGGTAATTTATTGCCTGTGGAGATTGTGCCCATGTGTATGCTGATACAAATACGGCTAAAAAGGTTGTGATTAGCTTTTTCATACAAACATATAATTAAATTTTCCTACTCGTAAGGCTTTTCAGTTGTGCCCCTGTTTTTTATTGTGGTTTCTGGTCTCCACTTAGTTTGATTTTATTGCTTAATAAACTTCTTAACCTTTATTCCATTTTTAGTTTTTAGCACAACAATGTAGACTCCGCTTGAAAAATCCGAAATATCTATTTGGTTCTTAAATTTATCGTTTGCAATTGTCCGTATCTGTTGACCTTGTATATTTAATATTTCTATACGTGAATTTGGAGGAGTTTCGATGGTTAGTTTATCTTTTGCAGGATTAGGGTACACCAGAACTGTTTCCCTTATTCCTCTCAGCTCATTTTCGCCAACATAAGTTTGAAAATAATAGTAGGCACTATCACCATAAATAATTTCATTACCATGAGAATCCCATCCTCTATATGAATAGGTTTGCATAATATTGTCGGCGTCAAAAGTTATCGAATATAATACAGAATTCACCCAGGTGGTGCTGTCCCAATTTTGGACAAACTGCCTTATACAATTATTGTGGGTGTCGTATGTAAATGTGTTAATCCTGGTATTCACCCATGAGGTATCTCCCCAATTTTGAATGAATTGACTTGTCATATTATTATTTGAATCGAATGAATTTGTGGCTATTTCACTATTTGCCCAGTAGGTAGTGTTCCATATTTGATTCAATTCGCTTGTTGGATTGTTGTTGGCATCATAGGTGTAGATTGTTTGATTTGAATTTACCCAGTTAGATCCATCCCAATATTGATAAATCTGGGTTATCTCATTATTATTTGCATCGTAGATATAGGTTATTTTTCCTTCATTTTCCCAGGAACTGACATTCCAATTTTGTCTCAGTACTAGGGTTCGTTTATTGAAAGAATTGTGCGTTAAAATAATATTTCTATAATTTACCCAATTACCGCCAGTCCAGTTTTGCGATACATAATTTGTCATATTATTGTTTGCGTCGTAGGTATAGGTGGCTTTAGAATCATCTGTCCAAACACCGCCAACCCAATACTGGTATAATTCAGTTGTCAAATTATTATTTATATCGTAAGTATAGACACCATAAAAATTATTCTCCCAAATCGTATCATTCCAGTGCTGATTCTTCTCACTTGTCATATTACTGTGAGCATCGTAGGTATAGATGTTTTTATTGGAATTCTCTATGATCGTGTCATTAAGAACCTGTTCGAACATACTGAGTAAATTATTATTTGCATCGTAAGCAGTATATTTCTTAATATTGTATAATTTCCATTGTAGCAGGGTATCTAACTCCCAAACGTATACGCTATCCATTTTCGACATTATCTCTTTTGATAGCAGTTGTTGGATATGCTTTTGTGCATCCATTTTCGTATTGCTTTCTCTGCAAAAGTGTTTTGGCTGAACTTTTTTAAATGAAACTAATGGCAGAGAAGCTTTGTTTTGTGCAATGGCATTTATTGAAAATGTAATCATTGCAATAAGTATTATTTTTTTCATTTCTAATGTATTTTTATTCCCTACTCATAAGGCTTTTCGGGTTTCACCCCCGTTTTTATCGTGGTTTCTGGTCTCCACTTTTTATAAAGAGTGAGAGTTTCACTTAGTATGAAACTCTCGCTCTTAGGTAGCTTAACTTAAATAAATAGTAAACGGACCTGTCCAAAGGCCGTTAAGATTAGGGTGTACTGTGTTAACCCAACGTGAGTAACCCTGTAAAATACATCCTGCTTTGTCTCCACCAAAACCTTTATTGAAATTTGCTTTAGTATCAGTGAATTTAGTAGTACCATCTTCTGGATCAGAAATAGGAACGCGTTTAATTTTATGAGTAGTTTCATCAATTACAGGTAAATCAATGCGGTAGGCAATTTCAACGCCATTTGCACGTTCTGGTATACTTGGGCGTGAGCTGTCTTCGTTGGAGCGACATTCAAATTTAGCTGCTCCATCACCTAATGGAGTGACGGTGGAATTACATTTTTCGGAAATAGGCTTAGTTGGATGTGAAGAAGTTTTTTCTAAACCAGTCTTACGGTTTAAGGTACTGCGGTCAAGGTCGTTCCAAAGGCTTCTTGGAATATCATTATAAATCTTCGACATCTGCTTTTTTAATTCCTTTTCTTTAGTGCTCAAATTGGTTTTAACAGCAGAAGTACTTTTAGTTTTAGTATCTGACCAAAGAGTGTAATAATACAGATAGGTGCCTTCTGTTGAAGGGTCACCATAAAGAGCTGATAAAGCTCCGAGATTGCCGACAGATACAAGAAGCCGGCCTGCATTGCTAATAACATAGGCTATAGCTACTTGCAAGTAGAAATAAAAGCCCATTTTTGTTGTTGGATAAACTGATTTTCCCATGACTTAATTTATTAATTACCCTGTTATAATTATATTTATTTGATTGTTAGCATTTAATACCCATGCAACAGGGTTAATTAAAATATTAAATGCACCTTGTGTTTTATTTGAATTATGTAAATAAATGATTGATTTTAAGTATAAATGAAAATTCGGATATGCAGTAAGTGTTTGAATAAGGGCTTTCTTTAATTGAATAAATGATAGCGTGAGAAACTTACAACTGAGCGTGGAAGATTTTAAAGACAACTTGAGAAGCTCATAACTGAGCTTGAAAGAATTTAAATATAGCGTGAGAAGCTTACAGCTGAGCGTGGAAGAATTTAAATATAGCGTAATAGACTTAAAACTGAGCGTGAAAAGTTTTAAATACAGCGTGAGCGATTTACAATTGAGCGTGAGAGAATTTAAATTGAGTTTGAAAAATTTACACGCATGCTTTAAAATATTAAAAGCTCTATTTATAAAACAAAAATACAGTGTAGAAATTTCAAAAAATCTAATATTATCAGTAGATATAGAGATATTAAACAGGAAATGCGGGCACTTCCCTACGTGAGAAAAACGAAATTCCCACTTTTCTGAAAATTTATTTTCAGATGCCAAAGGCAAAGTATGATTCACTAAAATCATAATTCATATTATTAAAATAGGAATCACAAAGATACTACTTTGAAAAGCAGAAGTCAAATATATTTTGTTAAATCAACGTATAACACATATATTCAGCTAAATAAAATTGTTAATACAATAATAATAGGTTTCAATGTCTTGAAAATTATCTTTAGAATTATTCTCTCTTTTTCATAAATCGAATACCCAAAACAACCCATTTGCATATCATCATATCAAGCTTTCATCATATCTGCAAATCAACCCATCAGCATGTCATTACATCCCCGCAATTTTATTACTTTTGCAAAAAAAACCAAAGCCAAATGTTAGACCTTTCAACCCGTTATATGAAACTCAATTTACGCAGTCCTATTATAGTGGCAAGTTGTGGTCTTACGGGAAAACTCGAGAACCTTATGCTTGCCGAAAAATACGGAGCAGGGGCTGTCGTAATGAAATCCATTTTCGAAGAGCATATCAAATACGAAATTCATAAAACTCTCCCTTCCGCTCAAGGAGAAAACTATTACCCCGAAGCCGAAAAATACATCAGCAAATATGCCGAAACCTATTCTCTCGATAGTTATTTAAAACTTATAACGGAAGCCAAAAAGCATTTGACCATCCCGCTTATTGCCAGCATCAATTGCGTTACATCTCATGAATGGACAGAATTTGCCCGTCGCATTCAAGATGCAGGGGCAGATGCCATAGAGCTGAACATCTTTTTGTTGCCTTCTAATCACCACTATAGCAGCGAGCAAAACGAACAATTCTACTTCGATATCGTTCGCGAAGTGCGCAAGCATATTAGCATTCCAATCGCAGTTAAAACATCCTATTATTTCTCCGGACTAGCCAAGATGGCGCTCAAACTTTCGTGGACAGGCATCGAAGGCATAGTAATGTTTAATCGATTTTTCGCTCCCGATATCGATATCGATAATTTTACTATCACTCCCGCCTACGTATTCAGTCGTCCCGAAGATATGGTCACCTCTTTGCGATGGGTTGCTGTTCTTTCCGATCGTTTACATTGCGATATTGCAGCTTCTACAGGCATTCATGAAGGTGCTGCCGTTATAAAACAATTGCTGGCAGGAGCTAAAGCAGTTCAAGTTGCCTCCGTTATCTATAAAAAAGGATTCGAGTATATTCCTGTGATGCTTAATGATATTGAAATTTGGATGAACAAACATAAATTTGCCAATCTAAACGAATTTATTGGAAAAATGAGCTACGGAAACATCGATAATCCAGCGTCTTTACTCAGAATTCAGTTTATGAAGAACTTTTCTGATATTTCCAACGATGAATAAGAGGAGACGAAACAAGACCCGAAAGCTGAAGACCCAAAATTCAAATTTCAAATTCCAAGACCCAAGGGTTTTATCGGTAATTTGAAGTTTGATGCAATTTAGTTAAAATATTAAATCATATTATTCCAAATTTTTATGGACACCAAATCAAATTACTCAAGTGAAAAAAGTATCATAGGTGCGTCTTGGAATTTGGATCTTGGAATTTGGGTCTTGAGGCTTAGAATTTGGGTCTTGGGTCTTGGGTCTTGAAATTTGAATCTTATAAAACATTAGGCATGCCCCCCGAATCGCCCCACTTGTGGGTAGCACTCCCTGCTTTGGGAGAATCAGAGTTGATTCCCCGCTTGTTCAAATGTATTTCAGAACAGACCTATCTTAACTTTACAGTTGTAGTTTGTGTGAACCAACCCGAAAATTGGCAACAAAATCACGTAAAACAATATTATTGTGCCGACAATGCAAAGACTTTACAATTCCTAAATGACTTTAGTGCCTTCAAGCTTGTTGTAATGGATTTTTCCTCAATAGGGAAGGGTTTAAGTGATAAACAAAGTGGGGTAGGTTGGGCAAGAAAGTTGGTGATGGACGAAATCAACCAGAGAGCCAAAGATGATGATTTGATGATAAGCATAGATGCCGACACTACTTTCTCGGAAAGTTATTTCGATTCTATCGTTAAGATTTTCAAGCGATATCCTGAAAGTATAGCCTTGTCGGTTCCTTATTATCATCCATTAACCGACAACCCGGATCTTAACCGCGCTATGCTGCGCTACGAAATTTATATGCGCTACTATGCCATAAATCTTTGGCGGATAGATTCGCCTTATGCATATACGGCTTTGGGTTCAGCAATAGCACTTCCAGTTAAATCTTATCGAAAAGTCAGCGGGATTTCTCCTGTGAAGAGTGGCGAAGACTTTTATTTCCTCCAGAAGTTAGTGAAATCGGGGAAACTATTATGCTATAATCCAGAAAAGGTATATCCTGCAACCCGTTTATCGGATAGGGTAGGCTTTGGCACCGGGCCGGCATTAATAAAAGGCATAAAGGGCGAATGGGATAGTTATCCTATTTATCATCCATCTTTTTTTAACGAAATAGAAACAGGCTGTAAGATGTTTCCAATGCTTTTTCAAAATAATGAAGTCACCCCTATGACTGCATTTTTAGAAGACATATTCAAGGAAAAAGATATCTGGAACCCTTTGCGAAAGAATGCAGGTTCGCAAAAACAATTTATCAGATCCTGTTATCAAAAAGTAGATGGATTGCGCGTGTTACAGTTTCTTAAATCACGACAAAAGTCTGTCGAAATTTCTGACGAAGAGGTTTTCCTTGAATGGGCTTCACTTTATGAGAATGGGTTAAAAGAAATTTGTCCTACTGATTTATCATTCACTGATACTTCAATTGAAAAGCTTAATGAAATAAGAAACACATTAGTTGATATTGAAGGGGCATATCAGAAACAGTATTTATTTTTAGATATAACAAAAATATGATTACTATACTTGGCCCCACTGCCACAGGGAAAACACGTTTTGCTGCATTAGTTGCTGATGCAATAGGAGGCGAAATCGTTTCTGCCGATTCTCGCCAGGTATATAACCTGATGAACATAGGGACAGGTAAAGATTATGATGATTATCTCGTGAAAGGTAAGAGTATCCCCGTGCATTTAATTGATATTGTTGAGCCAGGCTACGAGTATAATGTGTTTGAATTTAAAAGGGATGCACAACAATCTATTAATGATATTCAACAAAGGGGAAAAGTCCCGGTTTTGTGCGGAGGTTCAGGTATGTATATCGAAGCTGTTATTGGAGATTATAAATTATTTGATGTTCCCGAAAATCAAGAATTGAGCAATTTCCTCAATGCAAAAACAGACGAAGAGCTTAGAGGAATTCTAATGTCTTATGGTGAAACTCATAATACTACCGATGTTGAAATAAGGGGACGATTGATTAAGGCCATTGAAATAAAGGATTATTATCAACGCATGAATATCAGTGAAGCCGAAAATACACTTAAAAACAACTTAATATTTGGAATAGATTTTCCCCGAGCCATTGTTCGAAGCCGCATTACCGATCGATTACAATCGCGTTTTGATTCTGGTATGATTAATGAGGTTCAGCAATTGTTAGATAAGGGTGTTCCAAAAGAAATGCTCCTTCGCTATGGCCTTGAATATCGATGGATAACCAGATATATCGATAATGAAATTTCTTATAAGGAAATGTTTGAAAGGCTAAACATAGCCATACATCAATTCTCTAAACGTCAGATGATCTGGTTTAGAAGAATGGAGCGCAAAGGATATGATATAACCTGGGTCGATAGCCAGTTATCAGATGAAGAAAGAATAAACCTTGTACTAAATAAAATGAAAGAGGCTATCCCTAAGGAATAGCCTCTTTCGTGTATCTGGTTTAAATTAATGTCTTCGGCGATGTGATCCGCTATCCCCGAATTTTATTTGTAGCCCTACATTGATTCCGAAACTACTAAAAGGGACATATTGCTTGAGTTCTTGTTTAGGTTTGTCGAATTCAGAAGGAGTTGGGAATTGTGAAGTTGCACTATAATCGCTCACATATTCTGTTTCTATTGAATATGTTTTCAAGGTAGATAATTTATCTACTCCGTCGATAGTGTATTTTACAAGACTTTGTTTTGTTGGTGCATATGACATGCTGATAATTTCTAATTCAGCAAATAAAGAAATGTTGTCACTGATAGAATAGGTAGCACCCAAGGCTCCATTTAAACCAATTGACATCCCACCCGACTGTTCCCATTCAGAAATAGATTTACTTTCAGCTGTGACTGAGGTTTTTGAAGTGTATTCTTGGCTTACACTAACTTTAGTCCCTATTCCCAACACTAAACCAAATTTAAGATAAGGGGCAAGGCCCTCACTTCCTGAGGTAATAATAATAGCTGGGTTAAGCCTGAATTGGTTTGCTTTGTATGTAGTGGTGCGATTGGTATCAGATGTTACAGTAGGTAGAGGTGGCATGGTTGACGTAGAATTCCCTTTACTGAAAACCTCATAAGATCCACCAATATGATAGCCAATTCCTAATTCGGCACCCATATATTCATTAAACATATAGCCAATGCTAGCACCAACATTAAGGCCATTACCATAAGAACCTTTGACGTTCTCGTATTTGAAACTTTCTGTTTCAGTAGTGATTGTCTGAGTATTTGTGTAGGTGACATTTACACCAAAATTGCTGGATGACAATGCTAATCCATACCCGGGTTGAACTTTGATGAAAAGTCCCTGGGCTTTAGTTTGTGAGAGAGCTAATGCTAACACAAACAAGCTTAAAATGAATAATCTTTTTTTCATATTTTGATTGATTAAGTTAATATTATCCATTTATACTTAAGCAGAAAAAAAAAGTTACAAAAAAAAACAGCTGGATTATATCCAGCTGTTTCTAAGAGTATTAATTGTCTTAAATTAGAAAGCCCAACCTAAGCGAATTGCTGGATTAAAAACAACTCCAAGGAAAGTATTGCTATTTCCAAGAGGATCTTTAGTAGTAGTAGTAACACCACCAAGTTTTGTAGTAACTTCAGTGTCTTTCCATGAAGTACTTGCAAAACCTAAACCAACTTCTGCTCCCATATATAAGTGTTTGCTTACATAGAAATCAAAACCAGTAAGGAAATTAAAACCAATAATGGTAGAGCCAAGGTTGTTGTTTAAATCGCAACCACTGATTTCGTAGTTGTCACCAACAGTACCTTGGTAGTTAGTAATAGAACCGCTTCTTGAATTGAAACGAAGACCTATTTCTGCGCCAAAATAAGGTGATAATCTTTCCATGTCACCAACATGAATTTCAATTCCAGGTGTGAAACCAAAATCGAAATTTTTGTTTTTGAATTCAGCAACAACTAAGTTGTTAGTTCCAACACCATATTGAGTACTTGATGTTGTATTGTTCATGTTAATGAGCAGACCTAAGCGAATTGCCATTCTGTCATTGAGGAAAAGTCTGCCTCTTAATTCATTAATTGAAATAGGAGAAACAGTATTAGCAGGTCTGAAATTTACTTCCATTGTTAATCCACTGGAAGGTTTGAAATCCTGTGCATTTACAAATGTAACTGCACATAAAACGATAAACATTGCAATAACTAGTTTTTTCATGATTTTTTTAATTTTGGTTAATATTTATAATTAAATCGTTGCAAAAGTACATAATATAAAATTCAATACACAAGTTTTATTTTCGCTATTTTTTTGATGTAATCGTAAAGAGCTATCATTGAGTAAAATAAAATACTAAATCTTTAGTGTTCATAAGTTTTTTATTTTGAAAATGACGATTAGTGTAACAGCAAATATTTCCTGTGTGAAATTGATGTTTATTTAGTGTACATTATTGAAAACAATTCCACATCAACTTTTGTTCTACTTTTGCAAATAAATATTGAATAAAAAATGAAAAAATCTATTTTACTTACTTTAATCTTTATCATATTAATCCTAAATGTTAGTATTTCCTACTCTCAGACAGGCATAATAAGAGGAAAAATCACTAATGGTATTAATAATGAAGCTATCCCTTTTGCCAGTGTGCTAATACAGGGTACAAACACAGGGGTAACCTCTGATATAGATGGAAAATATGAATTGAAGAATTTAAATCCAGGAGTATATAATATTATGGTTAGCATGATTGGGTTTGAAAAGAAATCAGAAATGGAAGTGATGGTAACAAACTCAAAACCTACTGTAATTAATTTTCAATTAAAAGAGACTTATCAGCAATTAAAGGAAGTAGAAGTAAAAACAAGTCCTTTTATCAAAAAAGAAGAAAGTCCTCTTTCATTAAGAAGTATTGGAGTCACTGAAATTTCAAGAGACCCGGGTGGGAACAGAGATATTTCGAAAGTAATTCAAACTCTGCCCGGAGTTACACCCTCTGTTTCTTTTAGGAATGATATTCTTATAAGAGGAGGGGGCCCAAACGAAAACCGCTTCTTTATTGATGGCATTGAAGTTCCCAATATCAATCACTTTGCCACTCAGGGGGCTTCTGGTGGTCCTGTAGGAATGATAAATGTCGATTTTATTCGACAGGTAGATTTCTATTCAAGTGCTTTTCCTGCTAACAGATCTAATGCGTTAAGCTCAATTATGGAATTTTCCTTAAAAGAAGGGCGTTCTGATAGATGGGGCGGAAACTTCACACTTGGGTCTAGCGATTTGGGCATCACTGTTGAAGGTCCTGTCAATAAAAATGCTACTCTTATTGCCTCTTATCGGAGATCTTACCTACAATATCTTTTTAGTTTAATTGGATTACCTTTTCTGCCTACTTATAACGACTTCTTCCTTAAATATAAATGGAAAATCGATAATAAAAACGAAATTACACTGCTGGGTTTAGGAGCTATCGACAACTTCAAACTGAATACAAGTCTGCAAGCTAATGGAACAGAGTTGCAAAAATACATATTAGGCTATCTTCCTGTATTGGAACAATGGAATTATATGACTGGAGTAAAGTATGTTCACTATGATAAGAAGAGTTATACAGCTATTGCTTTAAGCAGAAATATGTTGAATAATGATCAATCAAAATATATCAACAACGACGAGAGTAAACCGGAGAATTTAATCTTAAATTATACCTCTCAGGAAATTGAGAATAAACTAAGAGTCGAACGCACCAATCATTTCTCTGATTTTAAATTTAATTATGGTGTAAATTTTGAATTAGATAAATACATCAATAAAACTTACAATATTATTGCTTTACCCACAATAAGAGACACCATTAATTACGATACTCAGATGAGCTTTTACAAATGGGGTTTCTTCACTCAATTAAGCAAAAGCTTTTTCGACAATCGTTTGGGACTATCATTTGGTATAAGGTCTGATGCAAATAATTATTCTTCAGCTATGAGTAACCTAATTGACCAGCTTTCGCCACGTTTTTCACTTTCATATTATATCTCTCCTAAGCTCTCCTTCAATGCAAATACAGGAATCTATTATCAATTGCCTCCCTACACAGTATTAGGTTTTGGAGACGCATCTGGAGTCCTAGTAAATAAAGCAAATGGCATTAAATATCAGAAAGCCATTCACATTGTGGCAGGTTTCGAATATATTACTACAGATAATCTGAAGATAAGTTTAGAAGGATTCGTGAAATACCTCGATCAGTTTCCTTTTATTATAAAAGATTCAATTTCACTTGCGAATCTTGGCACAAACTACGGTTCTGTCGGCAACGAAGCGGTAGTTTCAACTTCTAAAGGCAGGGCTTATGGGATAGAATTTCTGGCTCAACAGAAACTTTTCAAAGGCTTTTATGGTCTAATCACATACACATTTGTAAGAAGTGAGTTTAAGGATAAAAATGATCAATATATTTCTTCCTCATGGGACAATAAGCACATTGTAAATTTTGTATTAGGTAAAGCTTTCAAGCATAATTGGGAAGTTGGGCTTAAATGGCGTTACTCATTGGGCTCTCCCTACACGCCTTATAATTATGATGCTAGCTTGCTTAAAACTAATTGGAACATCAACCCTCAAGGCTTGCCCGATTATAGCCTCTTGAACAGCAAACGGCTCAAAGAAAACCACGGTCTTGATATTCGGGTCGATAAAAAGTACTTCTTTAAAAAGTGGTCGCTTAATATCTATTTCGATATGCAGAATGTCTACAACTACAAATCAGAATTACCCCCCATTTTAAATGTTGTTAACGACCAAAACGGCATTCCTCTCACCGATCCTTCCGACCCAACACGCTATCTTGGGAAATATATCAATAATTTCTCAGGAACTATTACCGAAGCATTGGGTATCGTAATCGAATACTAACATCTACTTAATCAACTTTATACTATTATTTTAATTCAACGATTATAGAAGTGTAGAATTTTATTTTCATTAATCAAGACTTTAGTAAATGCTAAAGATTAATTTTGTAAAGCTTTTAAAAGCATCAAAACCCATTTAAGCTCTGCTCGCGTAATGATAAAAAAAACAATTACTTCTATATTCTTCATTATTTTATTTGCAATAAATACGTGTTCTCCTTGCAATATATCCAATGCTTTTTACTCATGGGCCGATTCTGTATTTCAGAAGCTAAGCATTGACCAAAAGATTGGCCAATTGTTTATGCTCAGGGCACTTACTCAAAAGCCACAAACCTATTACGATACACTTTCTTCCTATATAAAAGATTATCAGATAGGAGGGGTTTGTTTCTTTCAGGGTGGTCCGGTTGAACAAGCTTCCATCACAAACTATTGGCAATCTATTAGCCATGTTCCTTTGTTTATTTCAATCGATGCCGAATGGGGCCTCGCTATGAGGCTCGATAGCACTCAAGCTTTTCCCCGTCAGATGACGCTAGGTGCGATTGAAGACGACGATCTCATCTTTGATATGGCTACCGATATCGCCCAACAGTGCAAACGCATCGGTGTCAACATCAATTTTGCTCCCGTAGCCGACATCAACAGCAATCCTGCCAATCCCGTCATCAATACACGCTCCTTTGGCGAGGATAAGGTGATGGTTTGGCACAAAACCATCAAATATATGCTGGGACTTCAAGACCAACATGTGCTTTCCGTTGCAAAACATTTCCCCGGACATGGCGATACCGACACCGACTCCCACCTCGCTCTGCCTGTAATCCATCACAATGAGGAAACCATCCAGAATGTCGACTTATTCCCCTTCAAAAAGCTCTTCAACAAAGGCATAGCTGGGGTCATGTGCGCCCATCTTTTCGTTCCTGCCCTCGATTCTACTCCTAACAGGGCCTCCTCTCTTTCTCCAGCCATAGTAACCGATTTGTTGCGTAAGTCTCTTGGATATAATGGCTTGGTTTTTACCGATGCCTTGGATATGAAAGGCGCTGGTAAATTCGAAAAACCCGGCGAAATAGAACTAAAAGCCCTAATGGCTGGCAACGACATTCTTTTGCTCCCCGATAATTTCAAAGCAGCCATCGAATTGATAAAACAGGCAATTGATAGCAACCTTATCAAAAAAGAAACCATAGACGAAAAATGTCTGAAAATATTACGATGGAAAGAATGGGCCGGCTTAGATGAGTACAAGCCAACAGTCATCAGCGATATCGCCAAAGATCTTGTTAATTCCAACACTCAATACCTTAATCAGGAGCTATTCGAAAAAGCAATCACCCTGATTCGCAATCAAAACAACCTAATTCCCCTGCAAAGATTAGATACGTTACACATTGCCCTCGTAACCATAGGAAACGATACCGAATCCACTTTTGGCGATCGCCTCCACGATTATATCCACTACACCCGTTTCCATCTGCCAAAGCAGTCTCGCAAAGGGCAAATCGATTCCCTGCTGCTTTCTCTGCGTCCCTACAACCTGATTATTGTTGGCATTCACAACACCAACTCCTTAACCCAATATAGCTACGGAATCACCAACTCAACCATCGAATTCATCGACGAAATCAAAAAAACAAAAAAGATAATTCTCGGCCTCTTCGCCAATCCTTATTCACTAAGCCGCATAAAAGATTTCACCAATATTGAAGCCCTGTTTGTAAGTTATCAACCTTCAAGGGTTGCAGAAAACAATACCGCTCAAATGCTAGCCGGCGCTATGTTAAGCAGTGGGAAACTCCCTGTTACCGCCACGCCAAGCTATAAGTTGGGCGTAGGAATCGAAACCGACAGGGCGATTCGCATAAAGTACACCTATCCTGAAGAAATCGGCGTCGCTTCTAACCAACTGGACACCATCGAACAGATTATCAACAATTGCATACAGCAAAAGGTCTTGCCCGGCTGCCAAATCATGGCAATTTCCAGCGGAAAGGTATTCTTCCAAAAGTCATTCGGAACGCATACCTACCTTGACAGTACGAAAGTCAAAAATGACGACCTCTACGATTTGGCTTCGCTCTCAAAAGTCTGTGCCACAACGCTGGCCGTCATGAAACTCTACGAAGAAGGCAAGCTGTCTTTAGACGACGAGCTCGGTTCCATCCTCACCAAGGTTAAAAATACCAACAAAGAAAAGCTCCTCTTGCGCGATATTCTCATCCATCAGGCGGGCCTCAAGGCATGGATCCCCTTTTTCAAGGACTTTATCTCCGAAGGAAAGCTCGATACCAATATGTTCTCTCCTGTTCAAACCCCCGAATTCAATGTACCCGTAGCCGACAGCTTGTTTACCAGCCCTAAGGCCTATGAATACATCATGGAACAGATTTACAAATCGCCCCTCAGCGAAACAAAGCATTACGAATACAGTGATTTGGGTTTCATCCTCATGAAAGAAGTCGTAGAAAAACTAAGTGGAACTACTCTCGATGCCTATGTCTATCACAATTTTTATCAACCCATGGGTCTCAACAATATTCGTTACAATCCTTCCCAACTCTTCCCCAAAAGCCGCATCATTCCCACCGAGCTCGACACTATTTTCCGCAAACAATTGGTTCATGGCTATGTCCACGACCCTGCCGCCGCCATGCTGGGAGGTGTTTCGGGGCATGCTGGCTTGTTTTCCAACGCCAACGATGTAGCGGTTTTGTTTCAGATGCTGCTAAATCATGGCGAATACGGTGGTCAGCGCTATTTCAAGGCTTCTACGGTCAAAGAATTCACACGAGTGCAGTTTCCCAATGGAAACAATCGCCGAGGTTTGGGTTTCGATAAAGCAATTCAAAAAAAGATTAAAGTTGGATCTGCTTGTGATGGGGTTTCACCTGAGAGCTTTGGACATACTGGCTTTACGGGTACTTATGTTTGGGCTGATCCTGCGAATAATCTGGTGTATGTATTCCTTTCGAACCGTTTGAATCCCGATGCAAGCAATATCAAGTTGGCTCAACAAAACATAAGAACGAACATCCAACAAATAATTTATAATCTTTTGAAAAAGAGCTTGCTTAAAAAGACTTCGGCACTAGAAATCAATCCTGAACAAGCGCCATCTGGACAATAAACTTATATTTGCATAGAATTACATATCATGAATAAAACTCTACATAGTCTTCATTCGACCTTCGACAGGCAAGGGGGAAGTCATACAATTAAAAATTTGCAATTGTTTATTCATTTTTCGGCTGATAAGATTTCATTGGGAAGCTATTGGGCAGGAGAAAAGCAATTTAAGGGTCTTTCAACCTATACTCGACTTCAAAATTCCTTACCTGAATTGAATGATTTGCATGAGTTAAGAAACAGCATGGGGGTAAGCCCGAAAGCTCAGGTGGGTTTGGTGTTTTCTTCTATAAAGCATGTCCTCATTCCTAAATCACTCTTCGACGAAACTCATAAAGACAGCTATTTGAACATTGTGAATGAAGTAAGTCAGGGGGAAAGCGTGCTTTCGTGGGATATTCCAAAGCTGGATTCGGTGTTGGTTTGCAGTGTTGAGAATGATTTAATGAAGCTAGGCAAACAGGCTTTCCCTAATGCAAGCATACATCATCATTTGCTGGTAATGCTGCAGAAAGTCCTCGATACTCCTCATGAAAAGGGGCATAAGTTGTGGATTTATTTCAGGAAGAAAAGTTTTGATTTGGTTTTGCAACATAAAAACAAAATATTGCTGCTCAATAGTTTTACCTTTGAAACGAAAGAAGATGTTGCCTACCATGTTTTAAACCTATATCAACAGTTTAATCTCGATAATGCTGTGGTACCTGCTTGTTTGTGTGGAGAAATAATGAAAGAATCGGCGGTTTACGAGCTTTTGTATCGCTATATTGCGAATATCGACATCTGGGAAGGGGATGTGGAAATCCTTAATGGATTAGATTTCATGGAAATGCCTTCTGCCTATTATTTTACTTTAATAAACTTGCCAAAATGCGTATAATCAGTGGTACACATAAGGGGAGAAACATCGTTACTCCAAATAATCTTGACGTTAGACCTACAACAGACTTTGCAAAGGAGAGTTTGTTCAATATTTTATTTAACTATATGGACTTTGAGGGCCTTGAGGTGCTTGATTTATTCGCTGGGACTGGGGGGATTTCGTATGAGTTTGCCTCGAGGGGCTGTGCAAGGGTGGTTGCCGTGGATAATAACTTTAAATGTGTAAACTTTATCAAGCAAAGTGCGGTAACTATGAAGCTTAATGCGATTCATGCGTTGGAAGCGAATATGTTTAATTTGGTGAAATTTCATAATGCGAAGTATGATGTCATATTTGCTGATCCTCCTTACAATATGCCTCACATTGAGAAGGTTCCCAGCTTGATTTTTGAACATGAAATGTTGAAAGATTATGGATGGTTTGTGTTCGAACACTCTAACGAATTTGATTTTAAGGATCATCCGAAGTTTTTTCAGCAAAGGGATTATGGGAAAGTGAACTTTAGCTTCTTTGTTAACAACCTGGAGGAATTGGGGGTTTAGCTTTTAGGCTATTAGGCTTTTAGACTTTTAGCTTTTTGGAATTTTATTTTATCGGGAAAACCTACCAGGTTTTGAAAACCTCATAGGTTTTGGTTCTTATAACTGAAGTAGGGAATAGATAGGGAAGGTTTACTAATAGACTTTTAGACATTTAGACTTTTAGGAAGAAGACCTAAAATCAAATCAAAGGGAGAATAAGTTGGTAGTCGGAAACCTCCCGTCAGCAATTTTTAGTGGTTTATTCAATACGATTAAGCAAAATATTCAAAACATAAAAGTCTAAAATTATTGTAATCGTAAAAACAGGAATTATGGGAGCTCCTCAACCACACTAAAACTCTGAAATGGTTGAAGTTAGAAAAATTATTGCAATTTTACCCTGGGAAGG
>CAIXTV010000222.1 GCA_903922465.1 uncultured bacterium | reverse complement strand
CGACCGAGGAAGGTGAATTGATGTCCCGTGCACGGATAGGTCGACCGAGGAAGGTGAATTGATGTCCCGTGCACGGATAGGTCGACCGAGGAAGATGAATTGATGTCCCATGCACGGATAGGTCGACCGAGGAAGATGAATTGATGTCCCATGCACGGATAGGCAACATCAAAGGGAAGTGCACACTCGAAATAGTTATAAATCCATTCATTTTTTATATAATCCAAAAACTAATATGCTCAAAAACAGCATTTAATTTATTAATCAGAACAGCCTTAAAAAACATGCTCAATTTATCTTTATATTTGCATTTGAAAAATCAGACTATAATTATTGATGAAGAAAAAAAATATTGCCTTAATTGCCGGAGGATATTCTGGCGAATATGAAATATCCATAAACAGTGCCAAATTGGTTGAAGAAAATATTGATAGTTCAAAATATACGATATATAAAATTATAATTCAGAAAGATACATGGCATTATCTCAGTCCTGAAATGAATCAAATTGAGGTCGATAAAAATGACTTTTCTATTAATGTTGGAGATAAGAAAATTAAATTTGATGGGGCTTTTATAATCATACACGGAACCCCAGGCGAAGATGGGATTTTGCAAAGCTATTTTGATTTGATAGGTCTTCCATATCAAACCTGTTCAGCAGGGCTTTCGTCTCTAACTTTCAACAAACACTATTGCAATTCCGTAATCAATCAGATGAAAGTTAAAGTACCAAAAGGACTTCTCATCAACAAAAATAATATGCTTACCGATGAAGGCATACTTTCGTTTGTAGGATTGCCTTGCATTGTTAAACCCAACAACGGAGGCTCAAGCATAGGCATCAGCCTAGTCGAAGTGAAGTCAAAGCTAACCGAAGCTATCCTTTTGGCTTTCGAACAAGACAAGGAAGTGCTGATTGAGGAATTTATTAAAGGTAGAGAAATCACCTGTGGACTCTATCGTAAGGGCAAAGAACTTAAGGTTTTGCCACTTACTGAAATCATTTCACAGAAAAGCTTTTTCGATTACGAAGCAAAATATTTAGGAAAGTCAAATGAAGTAACTCCTGCCGAGCTCAGTGAAAAATGGGCTATTCAGTGCAAATCAATCAGTGCTATGATTTATAATCAGCTTAATTGCAAGGGAGTTGTAAGGATTGATTACATTTTCGATGGAAAGCAATTTTATTTCCTTGAAGTGAACACAGTGCCGGGGCAATCGGCTCAAAGCATAATCCCACAGCAGATTAGGGCAATGGGTTGGGAAGTTTCAACTCTATATAATGATTTGATTGATGAAATGTTTGTGCCCCAAACTCAAAATTCCACTCCTCGATGAAGCTTTCCTCCAAGATATTGTATTTAATTGCTTTGCTAATATCGTTCTGTATTAATGCTGAAGCTCAGCAAGCTACCGATAGTCTTGCAGCAAAAATAACTTCCGATTCTATAATTGTTATCAAGGCATATAGAAGTAGCACTAAGTTTATTTATCATGGAAATACAATTAGGCTTGGAGGGATGATGAAAATCATGCAGCCTTATCCTGAGGCCTATAAAGAGATTAAACTTGCCCAATCGGAAAACGAAACGGTGATGGGCTTGGTGTATGTTGGAGGATTTTTAGCAGCCTATTCAATCGGGATTTCCGCTTACAATAAAAAACCTTTAAGTTGGGTATCGATAGGAGTGGGCTCAGGAATGATGGTGTTGGCAATCCCTTATTATTTCAAGTTTTCGAAACATCGAACTAAAGCCATTCAATCGTATAATTCCCAAATAAAAGCCCCTTCATCCATGCTGAAATCAGCCTTAATCATTAGAGGTAGCTTCACGGAAAACGGAGTAGGAATCCAACTTTCATTTTAATTTCACCCTTCATTTTCTGCTCCTGATTTCATTTCCATTGCCCAATTTCTCTTGGCTATTTTACTTCAACTTATAGCTCAATATTTTTTTTGTGTTAAATGTAGCGAAAAGTGCTGCTGCATTGTTGAATTATTTCTACCTTTGTAAAGTTTCAAATTTATAATGAAGTTTCAATTAAAACAGTATGCCGTATATTCAATTCGATAAAAAACAGTTAGTTAACCTTGGGTATTCACTCTCAAAAGAATTTATTAGAGCCAACAGAAGTGGGTCTTTTTCTGGAACAACTATAATTGGTTGTAATACTCGTAAGTATCACGGCTTATTAATTTCCCCTCAACCTGCTATTGATAATGGTTTATATGTTTTACTTTCCTCAATCGATGAAACTATAATTCAACATGAAGCAGAATTTAATTTTGGCATTCATAAATACAAGGGTGGAGAATATAACCCCAAAGGACATAAATATATTACTGATGTTACAACCGAACCCATTCCGAAAATATGCTTTTCAGTAGGAGGGGTGGTGCTTACCAAAGAGATGCTATTCCTTTCGAATGAGGATAGAGTTATAATTAAGTATACTCTCGAAAAAGCAAATTCAGAAACTACTTTACGATTAAAACCATTTCTAGCCTTTCGTAATGTTCATAGTTTAAGCAAAGCAAATATTTTTGCAGAACGTAAGTATGAAGAAGTCGAGAATGGAATTAAAACCCGTATGTATCAAGGTTATTCATATCTTAACATGCAAGTTTCAAAAGAAACCGAATATACTCATGTTCCCGATTGGTATTATGATATAGAATACGAACAAGAGCGCGATAGGGGTTATGATTCCTTGGAGGATTTATATGTTCCTGGTTTCTTTGATGTGAAAATAAAAAAAGGTGAAAGCGTATATTTTACTGCCGGTTTGAATGAAATGTCAACAGCAAGTTTATCAAAGCAGTTTAATGCTGAGATTAAAAAAAGAACTCCAAGAGATAATTTCGAAAACTGCTTAATTAACTCTGCTCAACAATTTATTGTTCGCAAAGGAAAGAAGGTTGAAATCATGGCGGGTTATCCTTGGTTTGGACGTTGGGGAAGAGATACTTTTATTGCCGTACCAGGTCTTACAATTGCCATTGGTGATATAAAAACCTGCAAAGAGGTTATTGATACTATGATTGAAGACCTAAACGGCCCTTTATTCCCAAATGTAGGTTCTGGTAGCGAATCCTCATATAATTCAGTAGATGCTTCCTTATGGTTTTTCTGGGCACTACAACAATATGCTTATGCTTCTGAATCTGAAGAGAAGATTTGGAAAGAATACGGTGCCAAAATGAAGATGATACTTGTTGGTTACCGTAAAGGGACTCAGTATAATATTAAAATGCATGACAATGGTTTAATTTGGTCAGGAGAAACAGGCAAAGCACTTACCTGGATGGATGCCATTGCCGAAGGTAAACCCGTTACACCTCGAATTGGATTCGATGTTGAGATAAATGCACTTTGGTATAATGCTATCATGTTCAGCCTTGAAATGGCAGCTTATTCTAAGGATACAGATTTTTTCAATGAATGGGACCCAATTGCAAAAATCATTCCTGCTTCTTATAAAGAAACATTCTGGAGCAAGGCAAAAGGTTATCTAGCTGATTATGTTAATGGAGATTTTAAAGATTGGACTATTCGTCCGAATCAGATTTTTGCAGCTTCATTACCCTACAATCCATTAAGCGAAAAAATAAGACAACTTATAATTGAAACAACTCAAAAAGTTCTGCTCACACCTAAAGGAATAAGAACTTTGGCACCTCATGATTTGCATTATAAAGGGCATTATCAAGGAGATCAAACTACTCGTGATCAAACTTATCATCAGGGAACTGTTTGGCCTTGGTTATTGGGGGCTTTTGCAGATGCTTATCTGAAGATTTATGGTGATAGCGGAGTTAGCATTTTAAAAAAGATATTAAACTACTTCGAAACCGATATGTTGGAATATGGTATTGGTTCCATTGCAGAAATATATGATGGAGATCCTCCTCATCATGCTTGTGGTGCACCTTCTCAAGCATGGAGTGTAGCTGAATTGTTAAGGATTAATAAGATGATTAAAGATATTGAAAATAGAAATAATCTGAAAAAGAAATGAGAGTATTAATGTTTGGGTGGGAATTTCCACCTCATATTACTGGAGGATTAGGCACTGCTTGTTTTGGTCTTACTAAAGGACTTATGAAGCATGGGGTTCAGGTAATATTTGTAGTGCCTAAAGCTTTTGGCGATGAAAGTCAGGAAGCGGTGCGTTTGGTGAATGCTAGTGATGTTACTATTGATATTGCAGATGAAATTTATCGTGAATATTGGAAAAATATCACTTATATGGAAATAGGTTCTAACCTTATTCCTTATGTTGGACCTGAAGATTTTGAACGAATTAGCAACGAAAATATATTAGAAAATTCCACTTTAGAACAATCTGTTTTTTCGAAGAAATTTACTTTCACAGGAAAATATGGACATGACCTAATGAAAGAAGTTTCGCGTTATGCTTTGGTGGCTTCTACTATTGCCGCTTCTCAGGAATTTGATGTAATTCATGCACATGATTGGCTGACATATCCTGCAGGTATTGCAGCTAAAAATATTAGCGGAAAGCCTTTGGTGGTTCATGTACATGCTACCGAATTTGACCGTTCTGGTGTAAACGTTAACCAAAACGTATATGATATTGAACGTAAAGGTATGGAAGCAGCTGACAGGGTAATTACTGTCAGCAATTTAACCCGTAACATTGTTATTGAGAAATATGGCATTCCTGAAGAAAAGGTTATTACAGTGCATAATGCTGTTGAACCTACTCAAAGTAAAACTCAGGATTTTCCTACTGGGGTTATTAAAGAGAAAGTTGTTAGCTTTTTAGGTCGCATTACTTTTCAAAAGGGACCTGATTATTTTGTGGAAGCTGCCTATAAAGTGCATTGTAAAGACCCAAATGTGCGTTTTGTTATGGCAGGAGAAGGGGATATGCTTAATCGTATGATTAAACGCGTTGCTCAACTTCGTATGGGAAGTAAATTCCATTTCACAGGTTTCTTGAAAGGTGAGAATGTAGATCGTTTGTTTGCCTTAAGCGATGTATATGTGATGCCTTCTGTTTCTGAACCTTTTGGTATTTCACCTCTTGAAGCCATGCGTTCGAATGTCCCAGTTGTTATTTCAAAGCAGTCGGGGGTTTCAGAGGTGTTGAATCATGCTATTAAAGTTGACTTTTGGGATATTGATGCAATGGCAGATGCCATTTATGGTTTATTGCATTATCCTGCCTTATCGAAAATGTTTATCCGTTATGGAAAAGATGAAGTGGATAACATGATTTGGGAAAATTCCGCTTTCATCATTAAAGAGGTTTATCAAAGCGTAATTAAATAATTTAGTAAATAAAAGAAAATATATGAGATCAATTTGTTTCTACTTCCAGGTGCATCAACCTTTTCGTTTAAGGACTTATCGTTTTTTCGATATTGGTATGCAACACGATTATTTCGATGATTTTCAGAATCAATATATTGCTAAGCGAATAGCCAATAAATGTTATTTGCCAATGAATCAATTATTGCTCGATCTGATTCATGAATATGGTAGTGCATTTAAAGTGAGTTTTTCTATTTCAGGCACTGCGCTTGATCAGTTTGAACAGTATGTTCCTGAAGTTATTGAAAGTTTTCGCAAGCTTGCCGATACCGGTTGTGTAGAGTTTATGGCTGAAACTTATTCTCACTCATTGAGTTCGCTCAAGAGTAAAGATGAGTTTTTCAAACAAGTTCGTCAACAAAACGAACGTTTGGAACAACTGATTGGTTATAAACCTAAAACTTTCCGTAATACGGAGTTAATTTATTCAGACTACATTGGACAGATGGTGTATGAAATGGGATTCAAAACCATGCTTACTGAAGGAGCTAAACAAATATTAGGTTGGAAAAGTCCCAATTATTTGTATTGTAATGGGCAGGAGCCTAGGCTAAAGCTTTTGTTAAAGAACTTCCGTTTGAGCGATGATATTGCTTTTCGTTTTTCTCAAACAAGTTGGCCTGAATGGCCTTTGACAACTGAGAAATATGTGGATTGGCTTAATGCCATTCCTCAAGAAGAAGAAATGGTGAATTTATTTATGGACTATGAAACTTTTGGTGAACACCAATGGCCTGAAACTGGCATATTTGAGTTTATGAAAGCCTTGCCTGCGAGAGTATTTTCTCATTCTAATTTTAGTTTCAATACACCTTCTGAGATAGCAGAAAACTGTCAACCGGTATCGGCAATTCATGTTCCTTCTCCTATTTCGTGGGCTGATGAAGAAAGAGACCTAACGGCATGGTTGGGCAATGAACTTCAGGATGATGCTTTTGATTCTTTGTACAATTTGGAATGGAAAGTCAATCAGTGTGACCACTGGGAATTGCAACGTGATTGGAAATATTTGCAAACTAGCGATCATTTCTATTATATGTGCACCAAATGGTTTTCGGATGGGGATGTGCATAAGTATTTCAATCCTTATGGCTCGCCTTATGATGCTTTTATCAATTACATGAACATTCTGTCTGATTTTATTATGCGTGTGGATAATCATTTGGCATGGAAAGCTGAAAATGTAGTTCCTGAAAAGGCGAAGGTTGAAGAAGTTGCTGTAACAGAAGTTAAGAAAGTGGTGGTTAAGAAAACTGCTGCTGCTCCTAAAGAAACAGTTAAGAAAGCTGTTGTTGCGAAAAAGAAAAAGTAGGCGTTAGGTATTTAATACATCATTTTAATTAGCATACATTGTCACTTTCCTTATTTATATACAAAAAGTATCGTTTCTTCCTTAATAGCAGAGAAGAAAAGAGAAAGCATATACATATTGAAACACCTGATGGTATTGCGAAATTTTGGATTGAACCTATTATAAGCCTTGCTGATTATTATAATGTTTCAACAAAGGAATTAAGTTTGTTAATGAAAATAATTGAAGAAAAACAACATGAAATCATTGAAGCCTGGAACAGACACTTTTAACAGTAGTGTTACTTCTATTTCCAAATTTGGTTTTTGGTTATTATGCGAGGATGTAGAATATTTTATCGCATTTAATGATTATCCAGCATTTAAAGATGCTTCGGTAGATAAAATATTTAATTTGAAATTCTTATCTCCTAAGCAATTGCATTGGCCCGATATTGACATAGATATTGAATTGGACGCTCTTGTTAATCCTGAAAGTTTTCCCCTTCAGTATAAAAAATAAATGTAAAGTTATTTGAGATATAAAGCCTTGTACTATTGTACGGGCTTTTTTTATTTCAGAGCTTAGAGATTATATCAAGGAAAGCTGTATGACGAAATAGCACAAAGGATTATCGCAAAGTTTTAATTGCTTGATGATTGATTTTTTAGAGCTGTTGAGATTTAAGGAATAAATCGTTGTTTGTTTAACCCCTATAAATATCCTAGTACCAAGCAGGATGCACAATTTTACAACATCCGAAGATGAAAAGGAAATAAAAATTCGATTCAGTTTTTTGTACTCGATAAGCAATAATTTTTATGCTTTTGTAAATCAAATGAATTAATGATGAAAACAATAACTATAAATATACCTGATTCGGTTGACGAATTGGACGTTAAAATGCAACTGGCGGCTCATTTATTTGAAAAAGGCATCATGACATCAGGTCAGGCAGCTGATTTAGTTGGGATAACAAAACGCGAGTTTATAGAAAACCTTGGGAAATTTGGAGTTTCTATTTTTGGTGAGAGTATAGATGATATTGAAAAAATCATCAATGGATAAGATAATTGTTTCAGATACGAGCTGCCTTATTGCACTTAGTAAGATTGGTTTTCTTAACATACTTAGAGATTTATTTAAGGAAATTATCATTACAAAAGAAGTGAGGGATGAGTTTGGTTCAAATCTATCGGAATGGATAATTATAGCCGAAGTTAAAAATAAAGATAAACAAATTGAGATAGAAAAACGATTAGACAGAGGAGAAGCCAACTCAATTGCTATTGCATTAGAAATCAAAGATTCAACATTGATAATTGATGAAGTGAAAGGATGAAATATTGCTAAATCACTTCATCTTGATATTATCGGAACTATTGGCATTCTTCTTATAGCCCAAAAAAAAGATATAATAAAAGATGCTCTAAGTATTATTTTGAAATTGCAAAATAAAGGCTTTAGATTATCAGAAACGATTATCGAAAAAATAAGAGAAGACCTTAGTAAATAATAATACACCGCTTTGCTTACAACCTAAGTTGAACTTATCTTATTAGGTTTTTTTAATGGCAAAGGCACACGAAATTATAAGGATGAGTTCGATAAATTACACAATGTCAATCATTTTCGGAAGGTGTATCTGGGATATTCAATTCAAAATAAGAAAACAGCATGCTTGATGAAGTATCAAATTGCTTGCTTACAAGGTGTTTTATTTCAGCTGCTACGTATGGTAATATGGTTTCTGTTTTTTCGAAATAGTTTATTACTGTTTCGAATGAAGCAATTCCTAAGAAAAATGTATTGCCTGAATCTTTTGAAAATTGATTCTTTGCTTTGTTTATATAGAGGCTTTCATCAATTGATTGTTGAATAGCTCCCATATGTTTTAATAGTTTATCGTTGGTTAGCTGCTTTATTAATCCGAAATTTTCAATTGAAAAGGGTAGGGGGAAGATGGCTTGGGATAATTCTTTCAAATCGGTTTTAAACGTTAGAAGCGCAGATTGAAGATAGTCTCTAATGTGTTTTATTTGTGCATGATTTAATTTTTCGGTAATGGGAAAGTGCCAGAGGGGGATTTGAATAAAATCGGCGTAGGTTAAGTCGGAGGAATGAATGCTTATATGGGTGAATAATTCTTCAATTATACTGTCGAAACCCATGATGGCAGTACGTTCAATTAAGGTTTTAGAGATGGGCTGTATGAAAACATCTTCTTTTTTGGGATCGTTTCTAAAATCAATTTGAGGTAGCTGCCATGTTTTATCTTTTAAAAAAGGATACAATTCTTGTAAGCTATAAAAATTTAAAAAATCAATATATTCTTTTGAAAGTCCAGTTCTTAAATGTTTTATCCCTGTTCGAAAATATTCTACGGCAATGGCTGTATGTTTATCTTTATGCTTATTTTGAATGGTTTTTTTAAGAATAGCATATTGGTTTCTGAAATGAGCAATTCTATCCGATTCACCCTCCGTTTTAGCATAATAGATTATTGCAAAATCAAATATCTCATTATCAGTTATAGTGTTAAAATCTGTTGTAAATAAATTTGTCCAACAACTATTGGCGATTAATTGCACACTGTCGGCAATGAGTATATAGGAAGGTAGGCTTATAAACTTTCGATTGAATTCGATTGTCGAAGCTTCGCTATCGTAGAATGTTATGTTCATCTCGATGAATGTTATCTTGTTTGTATTGCAAATGTATTATTTTTCAGAATTATAATAACAAATGTTTGAATCAGTTAATGCTGCATTTGAATTTAGCAAGTAAAACATTTATTGATTTGACGCAAAATTTCAGAAAAGCTTATTTTATAATAATCGGAAAGCTTAATTGTATTGGATCATAAAACACGAATTAGGTTTAATCATTTTCGGAAGATATATCAGGGATATTCATTTCAAAATATGAAAACACCATGCTTGATGATACATCAAATTGCTTACTTACAAGGTGTTTTATTTCGGATGCTACATAAGGTAAAATAGTTTCTGTTTTTTCGAAATAGCTAATTATTGTATCGGCTGATGCAATTCCAAGGTATAATGTGGTGCCGAAGATTTCGGAAAATTGTTTTTTTGCCTGACAAAAATAAAGATTCTCGTCGATAGATTGCTGAATGGGGGAGATGTGTGCTTTTAGTTTATTATGGATTAATTGTTTTATGGCAGGTATATGCTCTGGTGAAAAGCTTAGAGGGAAAATTTCCTCAGAAAGTTCTTTCAAATGAGTTTTAAATGTTGCTAATGCGGGTTGAAGATGGTTTCTACTGTGATTTATTTGTGCATTATTTAAATTCTCAGTTACAGGAATGTGCCAAAGTGGGATTTTTATAAAATCAAAGCCTGTGTTTTCGGGGGAATCGTAATTTATGAAGCTGAAAAACTCTTCTATCATTGTGTCGAGACCTAAAATTGCATTGCCTTCAATTATGCTTTTTGAAATGGGCTGAATGAATATATCTTCTTTCTTTAAATTGATCATGAAATCCAATGCATTAATTTGCCATATTTTTTGATCAATAAAAGGAAGCAATTCTGTTAGCATAAAGTTATCTGAAAATCCTTTCTTATCTTTTTCGAAGCCGCTTTTAAAATGCTTGATACCGATGTTAAAGTTTTCTATCAGTAAAATAGATTGTCGAGGCTTGTGTTTTTCACTCCTTAGTTTTTTAATAAATGGAAATGTCTCCTTCATGAATTTTATTATTTCTAGTGTTTCAGGGACTTTCTCGAAGAATTCCATTGATAATTCTATTATCTTTTCATCGGAAAATGCTCTAATATCTGCTGTTAGTACAGTGGCCCATGCTGAATTATCAATAATTTGTATGCTATCTACTAAATGAATAAAAGAGTGGAGGCTCGCAAATTTTCTATAGATTTCAACTTTAGATGCGTAACTATCATAATAATGAATTTCCATGATGCTATTTATTGGTTTGATTGTAATGCAAAAGTAATGAGATTTTGAATACAAATCATATGATTTTTTATGATGTTACTAAAAAATAAAGGCTTGCCCGAAAACCCAAGCAAGCCTTTTAGCGCTGAATACTTTAGAGCACTTTAGGCACTCAAAGTACTTCTTTATAGAATCACAATCGAGAAAGGTTCACAGAAATCTATTACATTAGGATCTGTGACAT
>CAIXTV010000221.1 GCA_903922465.1 uncultured bacterium | reverse complement strand
GGAAATATACTATCCCGGCGATTCGCTGCCATTGTACATCGATAAAAAATCGGAAACCCTGCGCATTATCCAGCAGTTGCGCGACGAAGCCCACCGTTTTGGCATCACGCACCACCGTAAGCGCCGCGAAAAAGGCACAATCAAGACCGAGCTTACCGAAATTGATGGCGTTGGCGAATCTACTTCCACCCTATTGTTGCGAAAATTTCGTTCAGTAAAAGGGATTAGAGAAACCAGCCTTGCTGATATACAAAAAGTTGCAGGTTTGGCAAAGGGAAAAATTGTTTTCGATTATTTTCATCCGGAAAAAGAAGTGTAGGTTTTGAAGGGGAGCTTTGTAAATATTCAGGATTTAGGGATTGGGTGTTAGGCTTTAAGGACCGCATTTTATGGTATTTTTTGTAAGGTATTCGGCAATATTTAAGTTTGCAATACCCCATGCTACATTATAGTTGTGCGTCACCCTAAAAATATCGACTGACTATCAACAATTTAACAGAAAGTGGAAAGACAAACAGTCTTCCGACCTTTCTGCAAAATTAAAAGAACTGCAAAGCCAGCGCACATGCTGACACATTTTGCAGCACATTTAATTTTGCCCCGACACACCAAAGCCCACCCGCCACCCAGAATAGACTAGTTTATAAGTTTGTTAATATTTTTTGACAAGTAATTTTGTTTTAAGACAACTAAAGCTTATCTTTGGACAATATTTGTCAAAGCAAAATATGTCCAAGAACACCAATGCATCGTTCGGTGAATACATCCGTCAGTTAAGAGAAGAAAGCAATCTTCCTTTGAGAAAAATTGCAGCAGAACTTGATATTGACACATCAACATTAAGTAAGATTGAAAAAAATGAAAGGAACGCTAGTGAACAAATTATCGAAAAACTTTCAGTAATTTTTAAAATTGATAAGGGAGATTTAAAAGTTCGTTATCTCAGTGACAAAATAACCTACCAACTCCTTGAAGAAGAAAATGGAATTGAAATTCTAAAATTGGCAGAACAAAAAATAAAGTATCATAAGCAACAGCATCAATTATGAACATAGACAAAACTTTAAAAGATAATAAAAGCGAATTGCTTGCGTACTTTAGAGACAGAGCAAGTGAATTTCTAACAGAGATTAAACAGAAATATGCTGAAACTCAATCTGACAAAAGGGCAAGGGCAATCAACGAATGTCTGAATGATTCAAAGTCAAAACTAAGAGCTACAATTCTACAACAAGCAGAAAAAGAGCAGTGGACACATCAAGAAAAGCTTGAGTGTTTACTGATGATAACATATTGCAATATTGTTGTAATGATTGAAAGTAGAAATTCTGTTAGACCATATGAGTATATGGACTTTTCAAGAAGAGTTGGCGAACTTTGGGATCCTTTTTGCAAACTTTGCTTTTATTATCCAGTAAATGATGTCTCTCTTTTCATTCCTCCACTTTTTTCCGAGGTAAAGAAAAAACTTACCGATGAGATTGTAGATTATATCAATAATTTAAATATTGCCCCTGAAGCTGGGGTGAATTAATTATCGAATTATGAGAAAATATTTGCGTTCCATTAATTCGTTATATACAATTAATTGCTATACTTGCAGATCAATTTCTAAGAACGGCAAAGTATGGCTAATATCGAATGGGAAACACGTGCCAAAG
>CAIXTV010000220.1 GCA_903922465.1 uncultured bacterium | reverse complement strand
TCAAAGTATTTTACCACAACTCAACAAACTAAAAGCTTCCTTTGGAAACATTTATCCTAATCCAACAGATGAATCTGCCACATTTGAATATAATCTAATTGGAAATTCAGCAAATTTAAAAATAACGGATATTACCGGACGAACAATTAACACCTTTATACTAAATACTGAAGAAAACATTTTTTCGTTTAGTGTTAAGAACTATAGCGAAGGTATTTACTTTGTAAATGTTGAACAATCCGGGAAAAAGTTATTTACCAGTAAATTTATCGTTATAAAAAAGTAAACCTTATAGGCAACCTTTAATATCGAAAAACAGTCTTATAGCAAAAAGAAAATGAAACTAATTGATTCAAATATAAAAATAATAAGTTTGATTTTCTTTTTGCTATTTTATAGTAGATCTTATTCTCAAACTAATTTAGTTCCTAATCCAAGTTTTGAATTTGCACTTGACTGTACTGGAGCAGAAATAACTAGAGCTTTTCCCTGGTTTGCACCTGCAACTTCATCTGATTATTTTAATGCATGTTTTTATTCACCATTCTTTTTCCCTTGTGGAGGTGGAGGTGTCCCTAATAATAATTTCGGGTATCAATTTGCCCATACAGGTCAAGCTTATGCTGGAATATCATTATGTGAGCCAGGCTGGCCTAATGGTGGTTATCGTGAATATATTGAAGTTAAATTATTAGATACACTTAAAATTAATACACTTTATTGTGTTGAATTTTGGGTGTCTTTAACACGTTTTTGTCAATATCCTCTTCCAATTGGAATAGATGCTATTGGAGCTTATTTTTCAAATGACACATTAAAATACTTGGATGGAGATACTATTCAGGTTTTTAATGTAATACCTCAAATTCAAAATCCTGAGTGGAATATAATAACTGATACTACTAATTGGGTTAAAATATCGGGATGGTTTGTTGCACAGGGCGGGGAAGATTATATGACTATTGGGAATTTTAAAACAGATGCAAATACGCATACTTTGGTTGCTTATACTAATACGCCCGGTTCTAATGGCGATATTGCATATTATTATATTGATGATGTTTCAGTAGTGAGGTGTGATACTATTGCACCTTTGCCCGTTGATAATACCTTAAAAATATATCCTAATCCTGTGGATGACGAGCTTATTATTGAAATGAAAGGGAATGCTGTACCTGTAGGATTTGAGATATTTAATTATATTGGGCAGGTTGTTTATAAGGGGAGTATGGTGGATAAAGTAGTAATTCAAACCACTAATTTTGCTTCAGGAATGTATGTGATTAAGCTTAATAATGCAGGAAATTGGATATATAAGAAGTTGGTGAAGGAATAATAATTCATAAGAAATGAATGCATTAAATAAAATTAGTCAAGAGAATCCAACTATTGGTCGCGATGCAGTTGCTTCTGCATGCGTGATGTTAGGATATGATTTGCCGGAAAGCCAAGGTGGACAAAGTATTTTTACACAATTCAACAAATTACAAGGTACTTTTGGCAATATTTATCCTAAT
>CAIXTV010000219.1 GCA_903922465.1 uncultured bacterium | reverse complement strand
TTTTTGTTGGCATTTTGTAAACCAAAATGAATCGAATGATGTGTAATACTTTTGACATAATGATTTGTTTTAAGATGAATGAATAAATTAATTTCCGAGCAAATGTACTGTAACATCAGCCTGAATCCAAAGTTTTAGGCGTCAAAACATCAAACGCGTCCGCAATGGCGTCCGCAAAAAAATCAGCTATCCCTTATACTTATTGAAAAGTTTAAATCAATATTTCTGTAAGGTTTTTTTTTCGGAATTAGAGCCCTGCCCCCTAAAGGCCTAAAAGTCTAATAGCCTAAACGCCCTCTTGGGACTTGGGACTTCCCCCTAAACAACTAAACAGCTAAACAGCCAAACAGCCAAACAGCTAAATGCCTAAATCAGCGTTCTGTTTTTCCCTCTTCTGGATTTAGGGGGTGGTGAATTGAGAATATAAAGTAATAAAGTTAAGGGTATAATGCTTTCTGAATTTTCTTAAAAGTTGAATTTACTAATTGAACTTACGGTATCTTCTTTATGAATTTGGAGTTTTTCAATTCTTAAATTTGAATGTTTCCAATCTTATTGTCAGCTTTATTTCAGATTATTAATTTAAAGACAATCTGCCTAAACTAGCTGGAAACGTAGTGGTTTCAGTAAAAACATAGAGACATAAAAAAATAATTAAGCATTCAGGCAACTTTCTGCATTAAATTAGTGTCATGTAAATATTAGATTTGTATTGTTATTATTAGTTATTTTGCAGACCTTAATTGTATTATCTTATGAAGAAAATATTTTTTACTTTAGGCTTAATTTTTATAGCTCATTTTGTTTTTGCTCAGTTGCCTTCAAAACCTGGACAACCAACTGGTTCGGTTTCCTTATGTCAGGGGACACCAAGCACTATTTATACCTCAACAGGTTCTACAACCGGTGCTGTTAGTTATTATTGGTCAATAACTCCTGCTACTGCTGGAGGAATTGCTGGAGTTGGTCTTAATGGCACAGTGTCATGGAGTGCATTTTTTAGCGGAACTGTGAAAATCGCGATTACTGCAGTGAATGCTGCGGGGGAAAAAGCCTCAGATTCAATAACCGTGACGGTTGTTGCATTAGCTTTAAAGCCTGGTATTCCAACAGGACCTGATACTTTGTTGTGTGTAAATCCTGCTAATTCAACCTATACTACGTCTGGGGGTGCATATGCCGCCAGTTACCAATGGATAGTTATCCCTGCAGGAGCATACGTAACTGCAAGTGGAACATCAACCACACTAACTGTCGATTGGAATAACACCTATACAGGAATAGCAAAAATAATTGTAAAAGGAAATAATACTTGTGGCTTAAGCCCCTGTTCTGATACCTTATATGTTAACATCAGAGCCTTACCAGGCAAACCTGGGACGCCTTCAGGACCCGCACCTTTATGTCAAAATTCGGCCAATACGAGTTACACCACCACTGGTGGAACCAATGCACTAACGTATTTGTGGACAGTTACCCCTGCAACTGCGGGAGTATTCACAGGAACTGGCCTTACAGGTACAATAGATTGGGGTGCCGCTTATGTAGGGACTGCTAAAATAGTTGTAAAAGCTATTAATGATTGTGGACAAAGCCTTCCGTCAGACACCTTTCCTGTGGTTGTTTCAGCTTTGCCTGGTAAACCAGGTACACCTGTTGCTCCTAATCCTATTTGCCAGGGTGTTCCCACTACAATTGTAGCCACTTCGGGCAATATACTTGCTACCAGTTATCAATGGTATGTTGTGCCAGCAGCAGCAGCTACTTCAGTTAGTGGAATTGGAACCAACACTACTATCACCTGGGCTCCTGGTTTTATAGGGACGGTGCGTGTTATTTGTTATGGAATAAATCTTTGTGGAACTGGGCCTGTATCTGATTCTTTAATGATTACCATCAAACCACTCCCAACTAAACCTGCCATTCCTACGGGCCCATTAACCTTATGTGTTAATGCTCCTAATACGGCTTACACCACGGCAGGAGGATTATATGACTCTACTTATGTATGGCTGATATCTCCTGCAGGTGCTGGCGTTATAACGGGTACAGGTTTAACAGGTACTGTTGATTGGAATAATACTTATGTAGGTCCTGTACAAATAACAGTAAAGGGATGGAATCCTTGTGGCACCAGCATCGCATCCGATATTCTCAATGTTAATATAACTAATTTACCCGGAACACCAGCAACTCCTGCAGGCCCAACACCTGTTTGCCAGGATGCCCCCAATTCTGTATACACAACAGCAGGAGGAACCAATGCTCTTACCTATCATTGGTATATAGTGCCAACAACGGCAGGAACTATCAGCGGCACAGGAACCTCAGGAACTCTAGACTGGGATGCAGCTTTTACAGGAACAGTGCAAATAACGGTAATAGATAGTAATAGCTGCGGAACTGGTCTAACGGCTTCAAATGCCTTTACGGTTACAGTTACACCACTACCTTCGAAACCTACACTTCCAAGTCCGAACACAGCAGTGTGCCAGAATGCACCAAATTCAAATATTTCAACCACAGCCACTTTAAATGCTACTACCTATCAATGGTATATTATTCCAACTATTGCAGGAACCATCACTGGAACAGGAACAACATCTGTCGTGGATTGGAGTGCAACTTATACTGGAATAGTTAAGATTATTGTTCATGGAATAAACTCCTGTGGAACTGGGCCTGCTTCCGATACCTTATTTATAACAGTTAATCCTTTACCTGGAATCCCTGCAACCCCAACGGGTACTTTGACAATTTGTCAGGGGGCTACCACTTCCACGGATACTACACTTGGAGGTACGAATTGCAATACTTATGTATGGTCAATATCACCCGCAACAGCAGGTAGTATTGCAGGGACAGGTACAGTAGGAACCATAACTTGGGCTGCTGCCTTTACAGGAACGGCCACAATTACAGTTACTGGGGTGAATGCTTGTGGGCAAGGAAGTGCATCTAATGCCTTACTTGTTAACGTAAGCCCATTGCCAGGCAAACCTGCTACACCAACGGGTTTAACTCCATTGTGTCAGGGAGTTGCGCCTACTGTTTACACTACTTTAGGTGGTACTAATTGCACAACCTATCAATGGTATATTTTACCTGCCACTGCGGGTGCAATTAGTGGAACCGGAACAACAGGTACCGTAACTTGGTTAGCATCTTTTAATGGCATAGCAAGGATATTTGTTCGAGGAATTAATCCTTGTGGAAATGGGCCTTTATCATCTGATACTTTATTTGTTACTGTTAATCCATTACCTTCTAAACCGGGTACACCAGTTGGCCCTTCTCCTGTTTGTCAGGATGCCGCTAATGCAACTTATACATGTGCTGTCAGTACAAATGCAACTTCTTACACTTGGTCTATTTCGCCAACAACCGCCGGCACAATAACTGGAAATACAAACTCAGCAGTAGTAGATTGGAATGCCCTATTTAATGGAGTAGCTAAAATTTCTGTGATTGCGGTAAATAATTGTGGATCGAGTGCAAGTTCCGATACCCTAAATGTAACGGTTACTCCCTTGCCTGCCAAACCGGCATTACCAACAGGAACAGTATCATTATGCCGAGATGCTGCTAATACAAATTATGCAACAACAGGAGGCACTGGCGCAACAACTTATCTTTGGACTATTCTGCCTGCTACTGCAGGTGTAATAAGCGGAACAGGAACCACTGGAACTGTTGACTGGAGCGCAACATTTGTTGGTAGTGCAACTATAGTTGTTAGAGGAATCAATAGCTGTGGGCAAGGAATTGATTCAGATGTTTTGACAGTAACCATCAATCCATTGCCAACTCCGTATTTAGGTGGAGATACCACGATATGTTCAACGCCATCATTACTAAACTTGACTCCAGGAGCATATAATGCTTACCTTTGGCAGGACAACACCACTGGGCCAACATTTAGTGCTACAGTAACAGGAACCTATTCTGTTAAAGTTACCGATAATAATGGATGCATGAACTCCGATACCATTTTAGTTACCTTTACTCAACTTATTGCTAATGCCGGTCCTGACACGACTATTTGTCCTTCTACTCCTCTAATATTATATGGTAGTGGAGGATTACATTATCTATGGAGTACTAGTGCAAATGATACTTTAGCACAAGTTACCGTGTCACCATCTGTTACCACAACATATATCCTAACAATAAGTGATAATGGGGTTGGCTGCCTTGCTACAGACACCGTTGTTGTTACAACACTTCCTCAAATCCTAGTTACAGTAAGTCCGACAGATGCTGAAATTTGTTTAGGCGAAAGTGTTACTTTAACAGCTTCTGGAGGCGAAACATATCTTTGGAATGGAGGGTCTACCAATAATTCCATCACAGTAACTCCTACGAGTAATACTATCATAAGCGTTATTGGTTATGATGGTTGTGGAAGCAGTACAGCAAGTTCAACGATAGTTGTACATCCATTACCAGATGCAGCATTTAATACACATCCTTCATTACCTAAAATTAATACACCTGTTTTATGTTATAGTTCGAGTAGCGATTCAGTGACGTATAATTGGTTTGTTAATGGTTTGGGTGGAAGTGGCAGTCCTGTTTCATTTTCTTTTCCTGACCCGGGCAACTATAATATTACTTTGATTGTTACCAATCGCTGGCAGTGTATTGATTCGAGTTCACAAATGGTAGTTATTAAGGATGAAGATGTAAATATCTGGGTTCCTAATGCATTTTCTCCTGATTACAACAGCAAGAACGATGTTTTTAAACCAATTTGTGAAAGAGAATTAGAAGATTTCGAGATGTATATTTTCGATAGGTGGGGAGATGAGATATTTTATACTTCTGACATCACAATTGGTTGGGATGGTACTTATAAAGGGCAGATAAGTAGTCCTTCAACATATGTTTGGGTTATTTATTATAAAACCGTTGGATTATATCTCAAGCACAAAATAACCGGAAAAGTTACTTTGATTAGATAATTTGAAATTCAAATAAGGAAAAGCGGATATTGTCAAATATCCGCTTTTTTTTATACTTTTGCCACATCAATTAAGGGGTGCCCTAAAGTTCGGGCTGAGATCAAACCCATGGAACCTGATCCGGGTAATGCCGGCGGAGGGAGTGAGTTTTCAATATTTATCGGAGTTTTCATCCCTTTTTAATACTTTAAAATTAAAAACATGAAACGATTACATTTATTTATTTTGATGGCAATGTTATTGCCGATTACAGCTTTTGCACAATTTTCATTGAGCGGAAAAGTCTATGATAAGGAAAGCAAACAATTATTAAAAGGAGCTTCGATTCAATTGAACGATGCATTTGGAATGACAAGCCTCGAAAAAGACGGTTCGTTTCATTTTACACCTATCAGAAAGGGAAAAATCAGTGTTAAAGTGAGCTATATTGGGTATAATAATTTCGAAGCAAACTATACCATCACAAAAGATACCATCATTGATGTTGGTTTAGAAAAATCAAGTTTCTTAAGCGAAGAGGTTATTATCAAAGGAACTAAAGTCGAGGATAAAGCCCCCATCACAGTTAAAAACATTGGGAAAAAACAAATCCAACAATTTAATTTCGGTCAGGATTTGCCTTTTGTTCTGAATAATATGCCTTCGACTGTAATAACTTCTGATGCTGGAGCAGGAGTTGGATATACTGGAATGCGAATCAGGGGAAGTGATATTACCCGGATAAACGTTACCATCAATGGCATTCCCCTAAACGATCCTGAATCACATATAGTTTATTTTGTAAACATGCCCGATTTTGCCAGTTCTATCGATAATATTCAGGTGCAAAGAGGGGTAGGGACTTCTGCAGCAGGGGTAGCTTCGTTTGGAGCGGCCATCAATATTCAAACTTTAAAATGTATTCCTGATCCTTACGGCGAATTGAATCTTACTTACGGTTCCTTTAATACCCAAAAATACAATCTTTCGTTTGGAAGTGGTTTAATTAACGGTCATTGGACCATTGATGGCAGATTGTCGAAAATTTCTTCTGATGGGTATATCGACAGGGCCTTTTCTGACTTAAAATCTTTTTATGTTTCGGGGACTTATTATGGCGAGAAATCTTTATTGAAACTCAATATCTTTTCAGGAAAAGAAAGAACTTATCAGGCTTGGTATGGAATTTCGGAAGACATGCTGACGAGTCAAAGAACCTATAATCCTTATAATTATAAAAATCAAACCGACAATTACCAACAGGATCATTATCAGCTTCTATGGTCGAAGGAAATAAGCAAAGAGCTGAATTTTAATCTTGCCGCTCATTACACTCATGGGGGAGGGTATTACGAAGAGTATGAAGAAAACCAGTCGTTTGCCGACTATGGTTTGAGTGATGTGGTGATAGGTGCCGATACTATTTCAAACACCAATTTAATCAGGCAACGTTGGTTGGATAATGACTTCTACGGTACGACTTTTTCGTTGAATTATGAAAAGAAATCGAAACTGAAATTGACCTTAGGAGGTGGATGGAACAAGTATGATGGAAGGCATTTTGGGAAAATAATCTGGGCTGAATATGCTTCAAATTCTTCCATCGATAAGAATTACTATTCGAACACAGGCGTTAAAACCGATTTTAATATCTATGCAAAAGCCTTGTATCATCTGTTGGGCCGATTGAGTTTGTTCGGTGATATTCAATACAGAACAATTACTTATAAGTTTCTTGGGTATGATAATAATATGCTTAATGTCGATCAGCAGGTTGATCTTAATTTTATAAATCCCAAAATAGGTTTAACCTTTGATTTGGATGAAAAAAACAGTTTGTATGCTTCTTTTGGCATTGGAAACAAAGAGCCAAACCGCGATGACTATGTTGAATCGAGCCCTACAAGCAGGCCAAAACCCGAGCGTTTGAACAATTTCGAATTTGGTCATCAATTTCATTCGGCTAAGATTACGTTGCTAAGCAATGTGTTTTATATGAAATATGAGCAACAACTAACGCTTACGGGTAAAATAAATGATGTGGGTTCCTACACCCGCATCAATGTTCCTAATTCCTATCGTTTTGGAATTGAACTGGATGGAAGCTACACTTTGGCTTCTTATTTGAAGTTCTTTGCAAATGCAGCCCTTAGTCAGAACAAGATAGCGAAATTTGTGGAATATGTTGACAATTGGGACGATGGTTCACAGCTCTCGCTTGAGCATAGCAATACCGATTTGGCCTTTTCTCCGGCAATCATTGCCCAAGGTGGCGTTTCTGTGTTTCCTTTAAAATATTTTTGCATGAATCTTAGCGGTAAATATGTTGGCAAGCAATATCTTGACAATACTTCTAACGCAAACCGAATGTTGAATGATTATTTTACGAGCGATGTCAAATTATCTTATATCATTAAAACAAAACTTATTAAAGAAATTGAGATAAGTCTTCTAGTAAATAATATTTTCAGTAAAAAATACGAATCGAATGGCTGGACCTATAGTTATATAAATGCAGGAGCACAAAGAGCGGAGAATTATTACTATCCGCAGGCGGGAATTAATTATTTGGCAGCATTATGTTTGAAGTTATAATTGTTATGTCTTGAAATAGGAAATCTATCTCGCAAAAAATTTCAAAATTTCAATTTCAAAATGAATAATTATTGATGCCGCAATGCTTTTCTGACAAAAATATTTGGTCATCACTAAATATGGTTTCATCCTCGCTTAAAATATTACTGTCCTTTCTTTTCCCAGAACCCTCATTACTATGGGTCACAAGTATCTTTTGGGGACTAAGCAAAAATTCTGAGTAATCTGAAAATCATTTAATTATTTTCACCTTCTATAAAGAGGACTTATTTATAGGACGCTAGACCACCCTTGCAAATTTTTATATGATGCTACATAAGAATCATATTTCAGTAAGCAAAACAGAAATCACTAATATTGCATCGGGTTCAAGGATAATTGTCCGAAGAAGATTTGTCATTGGAAAAAATAAACCTCAGGGTTGGGTACAATCTGAACCTATTACCGTATTATAAATTTCGAATTGCCAAAAGAGGCTTTTTTTTGATGATGCATTAAAATAATAG
>CAIXTV010000218.1 GCA_903922465.1 uncultured bacterium | reverse complement strand
GGAACCCCAAAGATTAATAGAAGGAAACCCAGCAATTATTCTTTTAAAAGCCGGACCAATTGGGGCAATAATTTGATGGGCTGTATCACTTAAAAATTGATAATTCCGATAAATACTATCTATCAAAGCTTCGCCTGTATTGCCATAAGGAGGATAACCGTTTTTCGGACCAAAGCCAGCAAACCAAATCATGTGTGCACAAGGATGATAATATAAAAGTGAGTCTCGGAGTTTTAAATGGCCTTCAATAACCAAACTTGATGGAGGGAATTGACCATAACCTAAACAAAACCGACCCTGGTTGTCTTGTAAAACTAAATAATCCCAATCATCGCTCCTTATGAGAGAATAAACGATTGGGTTATTCATGTGAGCGGAAGTACCCTGAGAAATATCACCAACCGAAATGCCACCTGGCATGTGAGAAGCAATAGTTACATTTTTACCCGTGCCAATTGAAAGCTGTTTAAAAAGATTGGGCAAATCGTTTTGACTTGTATAACTATTGCCAATGAAGAGTACTTTTGTGGTGTCTTGTGCCTGACACAAATTACTTATTACCAGTAAAGCTATTAAAATTAAATGTCTCATGTTTTGTTTATTTATACGATATGAATACTATTTCTACAAAATATAGGTTTTTTATTTTTATGCATTAAATTAGTTTAATTTTCTATTTATTTGTATTGAAAAGCAGTTTATAATTCATCGGAAGATGAAAATTTATTGTGTCTATTAGAGTTTAACTATCTTATTAATTATGGTTTTATTGTCAGTGTAAATCTTCAAAATATAAATTCCTTTAATAAAACCAGACAAATCCAATTCACAGCTTTTAGATTGTGCTGCTTCCTTAAAATGAACCACTTTTCCATCAAATTGTAATATTTCAACTTTTTGAATTTTTTCATTTACAGTGTTTTCAATTCGTATGCTATTTGAGAAAGGGTTTGGATATATCACAAATTGATTAGTTTCAGTATTATTGATGTTTGTTGCTATGTATTGAATCATTTTTGTAATGGTATCAGCATCACATGAATTATTCGTAATAAGCTTTACGTAATAATCACCACTTGACGAGTAGGTATGAGTTGGGTTTTGCACCATTGAAGAAGTTCCATCACCGAAATCCCATAAGTAATTAGTTGCAAGCGTTGAGCTATCAATAAATGAAAACTGATTTCCGACTTGCAAATATCCAAAATTTGCTGTTGGTTTAGAGTTATATAATCCAATGTTCCACAATCCTAAACTATCCAATACAACTTGCGATGCTGCAGCCTGGAATATCGCAGCATCAGATGGTACTATATTTCCATAATAACTAATTCCTACAGCCGATTGCTGGAAAATACCGGCATAAAAAGTACATGCTGCTAAATAAGTGCCATTTTCAGCAGGATGATAATTATCTGAAGAGTAAAGCTCAATAGATGGATAATTTTGAATTACATTCCGCCATGCCCAACCGCATGGAGCTACAGCAGCATCCAGCGAGTCGGCTATGGTCAAATATCCGCTGCGAAGTCGTTGCTGCATATCTTCATAGGTATCGGTACCCCCATTTTGAAGAATTCCTAAATCGCCCTTTTTATGAGCCCATGTCATAAAAAACATTGTATTTGTGCAAAACCAATTGCTATGAATAATACTGTCGATTGCAATAGCATAGGGGTACATCAGGCTATCTCTTTCCGGAATAAATGAAGGTATCTGACTTTGCTCCTGCAATATAACATAATTCCAATGTTGTTCATTGATTTTTTGTGTAGTGGCAGGATTATCCAAATGCATTTGCAATGTTGCACCTCCCATTGTTATGTTATCTACAAAAACGATTTTTCCTGCATGAGTTGCAAGTTGATAAAAAGTTTGAGGTAAATCATTTACGAAAGTTTGACTATTGCCTATGAAAAGAATTTTTGTAGTGTCTTGTGCCTGGCACAAATTACTTATTACTAAAGCAACTATTAATATCAAATGTCTCATCTTTCGTTTATTTATGCGATACAATTACTTTTTGTGCAAAATTATGGTTTTCTGTTTTTAATTCAATGAAATAAACTCCATTTTCTAATATATCAGTATTAATCCTCATTTGATGTTTTCCTTTATCTTGTATTTCATTTGAAAAACATTGAATGAGTTTCCCGTTAATATCGAACAAATTAGAAATACATAAGGCTTTTTGCGGCAAATAATAATCAATCACTGCATAGCTATTTATTGGATTAGGGAAAACACTCATATTGATTTTACTTGAAAATTGCTGATTATTTTCATTAATTGAATTCAAAGTTCCGCCATTGGAAGTTTTATACATATTGCCATCATTGCCGGCGACAAAACCTGTGTCTGGCGATGTAAAACAAGTAGTCCACATAGCATGATAACTGAAACTTGTATCCGAAATCCAATTATTTCCACCATCAGTGGTATAAAGTAAATTTCCATCCATTTGTGCTGCCCATCCCTTATTTGCATTGGTAAACCAGATTGTACTAATGATGGTAGTATTTGGAGTTGCAATATCAGTCCAGGTTTCGCCACCATCTGTTGTTTTTATTATGCTTCCAAAGTCTCCTGCTGCCCACCCGTTGTTAGCGTCCATAAAATGAAGCGTAAAAAGGTCGTCAGAAATTCCACTATTTTTGATAAGCCAAGTGTTTCCACCATCTGTTGTTTTAAGTATTCTCCCACCTTGTCCAACAATAATTCCGTTTGTGGGAGAGGTAAAAGTTATCATATAGAGAATCATGGTTGTGTTCGATGTGACAATTGTCCAAGTTGAACCACCATCAGTTGTTTTAAGAATAATTCCGTTTTCACCAACAATTAAACCACTTGATGAAGAAAAGAAATAGGCACTATTCAGATAATATGTGGTTCCGCTAACTTGTGAAGTCCAAGAAGTACCGCCATCAATAGTTTTTAAAATTTTACCATCCCAACCAACAGCCCAACCTGTTGTAGTGCTTGCGAAAAAGCAGCCATATAAGCTGTTCAAAACATTGCTGGTTTGTGTGTTCCATGAATTACCACCATCTATAGTTTTCATGATTAAACCATCCTGACCTACAACCCAACCTATTTGAGAAGAGGGGAAACTTAATGAAAAAAGACTTGTGGTAGTTCCGGTATTAACTGGACTCCATGTGTTTTGAGAAAAAGCTATCTGGTCTGTTAATATGATGAATGCTAATAGAAATAGTTTCTTGATGCTTTTCATAAACTGTTTTAATCCGTGTACTTTATTGTTTAATGAACTTACCTGATTGATAAAGACCATTGTCGTTAGTCAAAACGTAATAATAAATACCCTTTTCTTGATATTCTATATTTATAGTTTCATTATTGCTGACTTCAGTATCATTTAAAACTATCTTTCCTAATTGGTCAAATATTGTCAGGTTTAATACTTCATTGGCATTTATATTAAAAGTAATGTTATTGTTAGAAGGATTTGGATAAAGCTCAATTTTTCCCGATTTATTAATTTCATTAAAGCCAGAAGTACCAGCTTTCTCAATAATATAATATAAAGTATTATTCATATCAATGTCATTCCATTGCCCTGCAACTCCATAGGGCCATGAACCCATCGCCAGACCTAAAGCATCCTGATCGTGCAAATAAAAGTAGTTATCGGGTTCGCAAGCCGAAGAACAACCCCAGTTTATATAAGCACCTCCAACAGCTGCACCGCCGCCGGTACCAGCAGTACCTTGTCCTATATAAAAAGGAGACATTAATGGGCTTCCTTGCCAATACCAAGTCCCCTCTGTTATTGCATCAGAACCGCCTGTCCAGATATACGAAGCTCCACCACCATCTGTTACCGGATGGTAATTAGAAGCTATATTAGCAGCAGTACTCATCATTAATTGTCCCATAATATAGTCTTTTTCAGTTGCACTGTCTATAGCAACTAAGTATCCACCTCTTTCAACTGCACAAGCCTTTGCATCAGTCCAGTTTTTTAACTCTTTCACAACTTCATAAGTATGTCCTCCAAAAGTAAAGGAATAAATATTGGCAGTTTGTGCACATTGTGCTGATAATTTTACAAATGGCAATATTATTAATGCCATGATAACGAGCGTGTTTTTTTTCATTGTGTGTAATTTATGGTTTTATATTGTTGTATTTTGATTGTATAAGACAAATTATATTATAAAAAAGACGCCTGACCAATTAAAAAAAATCTAATTATTTAAACAGCTTGCATTTTTCTAAATTCGTTTATTCGTGTTTCATTTTAATACCATAGTACAACCAAAAAATTAAGGTCAACGTTGTAATAATAGCAATAATTTGTGGGAACCAAAACGAAATTATTGCCAGTAGTGAATAAACAATGAAGGTGAAATAGCCATTTTTACGGTTATTCTTAATTTGGATGATAGCTTTTTCACTTTTAGCTAAGTCATTTTTAAGAGATGCTGCACTCAATAAAACCCACGCAATACCCTGAATAGCTATTATAGAAGTATAAAGAAATACTGCAGGTGTTGAGTGGTCGGATAAAATATATTCGCCAACTAGAGATGTTGGGAAAGGGATGAACACTACCGTAAGTAACAAAAACCCGTTTGCATAAATAAACGAAACCGACGATTTGTCAATCATTTTAAATGCATTGTGATGATTTACCCAGGTAATGAAGATAATAAAGAAACTTAAAATAAATGCAAATATCGATGGCATAATATGCTTAATAGCCAGCCATAATTCAGTTGAAGAACTAAATTCTACTGTTGATGGAATTTTTATATCAATTATCAATAGTGTTAATGCTATTGCAAAAACACCATCACAAAAAGCTTCCAATCGTGTGTTCGGATTTGATGCTGCCATTTTATATCAAACTAAAAACTCCTTATTTTCTAAACGTTGCCCAGCTTTTTCATCGTGCGTTGGCAAATAAATTGTCTTTCTTATGATTGCATATTCCAATAAGTTTTTATAAGTCTGTTTAGTTAAATTGTAATCTGCATTTGCCCCTGCTAATTCGCCTTTTAATACTTGATTCTGGTCGTATGAAGCATCTCCTGCAAAAATAATATCAAAGTCATCAGTTTTAAAAACAACAGAGCTATGTCCAAGTGTGTGCCCTGGAGTTGGAATGTATAGTAAGTCTTCTGTTTTAGTAATAGGATATGCTTGATTAAAAACATCTATTTTGTTTTCCTGGTAATCAACCATCTTTGGTTTAAACCAAGAAGGGAAGGTGGAGGGCATACTGTTGTTCTGATGATTATACTCATATTTGCCAACAATAATTTCTTGATTCGGGAAAAATTTAAGTCCATCCGTATGGTCGAGATGTAAATGCGTTAAAACAACAAGCTTTACATCTTCCAATTTTAAATTTACTTTATTAAATTGATAATTCAATTCATCTTTAGTATCAATATTTACTTTGCAGGCATGTTTCATTTGATACCTCATAAACCCGCTTTCCTGGGCAAGAAATTTGTCAATGTTTTTGCTTTCTGCATTTTCACCTGTGTCAACTAAAATCAGTCCTTCGGGATGTTCAATAACCCAAACCCAAATAGGTAAATAATCAGTGTATTGACTTCCAAGTAGGATATTTAATTTGGATAAACCACCCGGTCCGTTCTTGGTTTTGAAATTCTTTTTTACTGCAACAGATCCGGTGCATAAACCATGAACTTTTACATCTTTCCCATTTAATTTTACCGTAATAGTTATGTTTTGATAATTATTACCGCTTGTGTATTTAATTTGTTCCATTTCCTTTGATTAAAATTGAGAACAAAAGTACACGCGCTCAAGTGCTAAAAACGATAACAAAAGATAAGAAATGAAAAACTATTTCCGGGCTTTACGATTTCTGATTCGGCTTAACGATACAGGAGTAATGACAAGAAAAGAATTAATTTGATTTGAGGAATTAGTATAAGTAAATCTGAAAGTTCTTTTATAAAATAAAAAAACCATTTTAATTAGTTTTAATGTTCTAATAAATAAGGTTGATAAATAAATTATATATTGAAAAGCATCATACTTATTTATATTCTACTATTGGTCCAGCCCCCTATTAATCGGACTTTCTTATAGAATGTTATGCAAAGGTAATAAAAAATAAATAATTTTGCACCAGCAAGGAACAACTGACGGCGATTATTATACCGATGGTTGTAGAAATGTTTCGGCGCCGACCATTTCTTTTTGAGCAGACCAAATCTCCAACCCATCGAGG
>CAIXTV010000217.1 GCA_903922465.1 uncultured bacterium | reverse complement strand
TAAACAATTAAAATTATGCCAACAAAATTTGAAAATTTAGCAGAAAACCCCTTAGAAGGGGTAATGGTTAGCTACTCAAGACGGATTAAATACACAGACATTAATCTGTTGAGAATGGAAAAAAACAATCCCAGTGGAGTACACGACACCTTAATAGTCGATACTCAACTAAAACGCGATGCTTTTGCAGGTAATTTATCTACTTCTAAAATGAATGAAGCCATCAGAATTGCTTACACTTCTGAATTATCGAGCACAGCATCAGAATTTATCAGCACTACTAGCAGAGCCGAAGGCTTGATTAAATCAGTTTTCGGCAAAGATTCTCCTGTTTACAAAATGTTCTTCCCATTTGGATTAACTGCATTTCACACTGCCAACCAGGGAGAAATGCCCATAATGATGGACAATATTATTTCGCTTTTACTTACTTATGAAACAGACTTAGGCTCACTTGATTATCATGATAAGTTTGTTGATATTAAAGACCGATATATTAACGCTAATACCCTACAAAAACAAGCTGCAGGAATAGTGGTTAATAGTAGTGCCGTAAAACAAATTCTTTGGAATGATCTCAAAAAACAATTGTACAAAAATATGCTTAGCCTTGTTTTAAACAATATAGATAATCCAAAATTAATGTTGACTTATTTCGTGCCAAGTTTATTGCGCTTTCACCATAAAAAGGATGATGGCAGCAATAATGCTACACTAAAAGTATTGGTTCCACCCAGCACTACTATGGATTCTGGCATTAGTTTCTCACCCGACGACACTATTTTGCTAATGAATAATAGTAATGACCCTATTTATTATTTTGGTGCAACAACTGCTGATGCCACTCCCCCTGATTCTCCTTCAGAGATTTTAGGTGGTGAAGAAGCTGAAGTAAAAGCACTGATTCTTGGTGCTCCAGGCAAAAAATTCCTACTCTTACAAAACAAAAGTACCACAGAAACTATAGAAGTGGAAATTGCTTTGATTTAAATAAGAATCAAAAGTACGTAGACGATACATTCAACCCTATATTGATAGTTTCACTCAAAAAGTGAAACTATCAATATTATTTTAAACACTTTAAATTGATTAACTTAAAATGGTAGCATGAGTTGAATCTATAACATTAAGCCTATTCCGAAAAGCCAATTTCAAGACAAGAAGACATTATGTTTCAAAATTTCAATTGAAAATTTAGTTATTTTCAAAACTAAGTGGAATTTTGTTTATTGACTATTCAGAATGGACATTTCATTTAAGTTTAGAAGGAGATTTGAAAAATTTTAATTTTAGACTTATAATTAAGTAAATTTCAGAATATGTATCATTGTTGTCCGACTTATTGTTATATCGTCCCTAACAGGACTTAAATTCAACTCAACTCTTTTCACTCCCAATATTTAATTCTACGGGATCAATTATTTTCAGACATTCTTAGTCCCATAGGGACTCAATATGGGTAGAAACATTGATTACCTTTAAATTTCAGCCTTATAGGGGCGAAATATTTCAAAACACACAGCAATTAAGACATTCCATATTATTTAAGAATTTTCCTCGGACAACAATTAATACGGATATAAAGATTGAAAATTCTAATTGACATAGGCCATCCCGCGCATGTACATTATTTCAAGAACTTCTGCAAAACTTCTGAAGCGGGTGGCAATGAAGTGCTGTTTACGACAAGAGATAAGGAAATTGCAATTGCATTACTTGAGCATTATGGGTTTAAGTATATTAACTTTGGCAAGCCATTTAAATCAAAATTAGGGAAAATTATTGGCTTATTTTATTTTACCATTAGGCTATTTGGTGTTTCTATAAAGTTTAAACCAGAAATCTACTTAAATTCAACTATGTATTCAGCTATAGTTGCCTGCTTATTAAGAAAACCCCACATAGCCCTTGAGGACACCTATAATAATGAGCAAGTAAATTTGTATCTTCCTTTCACTTCAGCTGTTTTAACTGCTGATTACCCACATCCCTCGCTTGGAAGAAAGGAAATTCAATACTCAGGATATCACGAATTATTATATCTTCATCCTAACAATTTCGTTCCTGATCCAGGTATAATAAAAGAATTAGGATTAAAGGAGGCTGAAAAATATGTTATTCTGCGTTTTGTATCATGGAATGCAAGTCATGACTTTGGCCATAAAGGAATAAGTCAGAAAAATAAATTGCTAGCAATAAATAGATTTTCTGAGTTTTCAAAAGTTTTTATTTCTTCTGAATCAACCTTGCCTGAGGAGTTTAATAAGTATCAATTTCCCTTAGCCCCTTACAAAATGCATGACGCATTGGCTTTTGCTTCTTTGGTTTATGGCGAAAGCTCCACAATGACTTCTGAAGGTGCTGTTTTGGGCATACCGGGGATTTATATTAATGATAACAGCACCTATCTTACACAAGAACAGGAAAATAAATATGGTCTGGTTTTTAATTATACGGAAACAAATGCTGACCAGATAAAGTCAATAGAAAAGGGTGTTGAAATAATTTGCGATTTTGATTCTGCAGAAAAGTGGAAAGTAAAGCGAAATCGAATGCTAAAAGATAAAATTGATAGTAATGCATTTATAACTTGGTTCATTGAAAACTTTCCTAATAGTTTTAAAACCATGCAGGAAAATCCAGAGTATCAATATAAATTTGAAAATAAAATTTGAAAACCAGAGAAAAACATAAAAATGACATTGATGAATAATGAAATAGAACTATTGTTAAAAAAGAATAATTTCCCAATGATTTGGGATAGTGAGCCTGTTTTTTGTTTTACTTCCGATATAGATTGGGCTTCTGAAGATGTGATGACAGAATATTTCAATATTATAAATGATTATAACATCAAACCAACATTATACTTAACACATCACTCAGATAGCATTAAAGATAATTATATTAAAAATAAAATTGAAAGAGGGATTCATCCAAATTTCATGAAGGATAGTTCACATGGGAATAACTTTGAAGAAGTTGCTGAAAATTGCATGAAATTTGCCCCTGAGACAGTTGGATTTAGGAGTCATCGTGCTTTTGATGTTACAGATATTACTCACTTATTAAAAAACAAATATAATTTAAAATATGTATCAAATCAGATAACGATTTTGCAACAGTTTATCAGGCCCATTCTACATGAGTCCGGTTTAATAAATTTTCCTGTTTTTTTTGAAGATGGAACGCATTTATACAATAAATTAAATTTAAATTTCAAGGCATATAAAGACTTATTTTTAACTCCAGGAATTAAAATTATTAGTTTTCACCCTATGAATTTTGTTTTTAACTCTCCTACTATGCCATATATGAGGCAAATAAAGGATTCATTATCCAGAGAAGAATATAATAATATTTCCTCACTGACCATTGAGAGACTCAAAAATAAAAACCAAGGGATAGGAAATACAGTAATAGATATAATTGAATTTGCAAAATCAAATAAACTACCAATATTAACTATGAAAGAAATGTTTAACTTAATTAATGATAATAAATGAGAATGCTCGAAACAGAAAGGGTTTTATTAAGACCCGTTGAAGAATCAGATTTAATAGATTTGCTCGAACTACAATGGGACAGAAATTTAATGAAATATATGAATTTTAAACCATTAACTCTTGAAAATCAAAAAGACTGGCTAAAATCCCTTGGGAAAGATAACATGGCATTTTCTATTTTCCTTAAAACCGAAAATAAAATTGATTTAATTGGTTTAGCGACATTAAATCAAATAAACACTATTCATCAAAGAGCTTCTTGGGGAATGAAACTTAAATCAAATATTCAGAGTAAAGGGGTGGGGTTTGAATCTTCATTAATCCTGATAAATTTTGCATTTTCCAATTTAAATTTAATGAAAATACATGGGGACATTATGTATGATAACATTGCAAATAGAAAAATGTGTGAAAAAATAGGTGTACGAGAGGAAGGAATTTTAGTAGATCATTATTATCAAAATGGAAAATTCAGGGATGTTGTATTAGTGGGTATTTTAAAAGAGGAATTTTATTTGAAAAACAATGAAATTTTGACAAAATTAAATTTGATTTGACTTCAATAAAGGCAATTTTTTGTTTTGACTTTTAAAATACGTAAATAAAATTTCTCTCATATAATAACATGAATTATCTTTTCTTTTTCGTACATCCATCTAAATTTCATCTGTTTAGAAACACTATTAATAAATTAAAAAATCACGGACATAATGTAGATATTGTAATTACATCAAAAGATGTTTTACAGGCTCTTCTTATTAAAGAAGGATGGGAATATACTAATATCTTCCCGAAAGGGAGAAAAATGAAAGGGGTTTCACCGTATATAAGTTCAGCTATTAATTTTTTTGTAACAATTCTTAGATTATATAAATACACGTTTGGGAAAAGGTATGATTTATTTATTACTGATGATTTATTAGTTTATATTGGGAAGGTTAGAGGTATCCCGTCAATCGTATTTTGCGATGACGATTACATACTTATAAAACAATTTGCTCTTGTTTTATCTAAAGCCACTTATATTTTATCACCTGAAATAACTGATTTGGGTAAGTATAATTCGAAAAAAATTGGATTTCCAGGGTATAAGGAATTAGCCTATTTACATCCAAGTGTTTTTACCCCTGATTTAGAAATCGTAAAAACATTTAATCCTGAATTAAAACCATACTACATTATACGTTTAGTATCTCTTCGGGCCTATCATGATAAAGGGATTAAAGGAATATCCAATTATCAGGTAAAGCAATTAATTGAAACTCTTGAATCAAAAGGTAATGTATACATTTCTTCTGAAAGAGAACTTCCTGAGGAATATAAAGAATATAGTTTAAAAATAAACCCTGTTGACATTACTCATGTACTTTATTTTGCACAATTGTTTATTGGTGATGGTCAAACAATGACCTCTGAAGCTGCTGTTCTAGGGACTCCTGCATTTCGTTGCAATGATGTTGTTTCAAAAATTAGCGTAATGGAGGAAAAGGAAGAGAAATATAAACTATCATTTATTTATCCACCCTCAAAGTTTGATGAAATGCATCAAAAAATAAAAGAGTTAATTGAAACTCCAAATTTCAAGGAGGAATTCCAAAAAAGGAAAGAGAAGATGTTGACAGAAAAAATAGATCTTTCTGCTTTTATGATTTGGTTATTTGAAAATTACAAAAGCATTGATTTCAATCAGAAAATAGATTTCTCAAAATATACAAGCTATAAATAATTATGTGTGGCATTTTCGGATTAATTGTAAAACCCCAAGCTAAAATTCCTTCTACGAATATTAAAGGAATTATCAAGAGGATTGCTATTTTATCAGAGTCTAGGGGAAAGGACTCATCAGGCATAGCATTTCGTAATAAAATTGACCAAAAAATACATATAATTAAGGGAGATATCCCCATACACGAATTACTTCAAACTAATGAGTATGAAAAAGAACTGAGCAGTGCTGTACTTGCATTTGAACAAGGAAAAGGCTTCTCTGCATTTGGACATGCCCGTTTAGTTACTAATGGTTCTCAATTACAGGAAGTAAATAATCAGCCGGTAATAAAAGACGACATCATTGTTATTCATAATGGAATTATTGTAAATGCAGATGAATTATGGTTAAAACATGATACTTTACACCGGGAATATTCAATTGACACAGAAATTATTCCTGCAGTTTTAAGATCTGAACTTAAAAAAGATTCTGACATTCTGTCATGCTTAAATAAAACTTTTCTTGAGATTCAAGGGACTTTTTCAATTGCGGCCATGTTTAATGATTTGAACCAGTTTTTATTGGTTACAAATAATGGGAGTTTATATTTTATGACTGATAATAAGTCATATTTAATTTTTGCTTCTGAAAAATATTTTCTTTCTGAGTTAATAAAAGATGAAAACTTTAAAGCCTTTCCTATCAATATTGGCGAAGTGATAAAAATCCAATCAAATAGTGGGCTTATTGTTCATTTAGAATCGATGGAAACACTGCACTTTAACTTGTATGATGAAGCCAATAATATCGAAACTTCGCTACGTACAACTCCCTTTTCAACTGAGAAACATTTGCTGGATAATAAATTCTCAAAGAATGAAGTAGTTATTGACCCTTCAGTTTATATAAACAGGCTAAATGAAAAACATTTAATTTCATTATTAGAATATAATATTGATGCGATAAGATATTTAAAACGTTGCACACGCTGTCTATTACCTGAAACCTTTCCATTTATTGAATATGATCAAAAAGGTGAATGTAATTACTGTAAAAACCATAGTCATAAGCATAAAACAAAGGGAATAGATGAATTAAAAAATATTGTTGAACCATATCGGAAAAACAATAATAAACCGAACTGCATTGTTCCATTTAGCGGAGGTAGAGATAGCACTTACTCTCTTCATATTGTAAAAAATGAACTGAAATTGAATCCCATTGCATTTACTTATGACTGGGGCATGGTTACCGATCTTGCCCGAAGAAATATTGCAAGGGTTTGTGGTAAACTTGGTGTTGAAAATATAATAGTTTCTGCCGATATTCGCTGGAAGCGCGAGAATATCAAGAAAAATGTTTCTGCATGGTTAAAAAACCCTTCATTAGGAATGATTCCCCTTTTCATGGCAGGGGATAAATTCTTTTTTTTCTATTGCAATCAAGTAAAGAAACAAACTGGAATTGATTTAAATATTTGGGGAATTAATGATTTGGAAAACACTGATTTTAAAACAGGTTTTGCAGGATTACCCCCTAAATTTAATAAGAAAAGGATTTATTCTTTATCAATAATAAATCAATTAAAACTTTTTGGTTTTGTATCCAGAAATTTTATAAAAAGTCCCGGATATATTAACCAATCCATTTTTGACAGTTTAGGTTCTTTTGCAGCCCGATATATTGCCCCTAAAAAAGATTATTACCATTTATTTGATTATTATAAATGGGATGAAAATGAGATAAATGATCTAATTTCGAATGAATATCATTGGGAAACAGCAATTGATACAAAATCAACTTGGAGGATTGGTGATGGCACCGCAAGTTTCTATAATTATATTTATTATACTGTTGCTGGCTTCTCTGAAAATGACACATTCAGAAGTAATCAGATTCGTGAAGGAATGCTGGATAGAGAAACAGCCTTGAAATTATGTGAAGAAGATAATATTCCAAGATATGAAACCTTACGTTGGTATTTAGAGATTATTGGTCTGGATTTCAAGAATGTAATTAAAAAAGTGAATGAAATACCTAAATTGTATTCCAAATAAATCAAAAATATCCAGAATGAATTCCAATCAGCAAAACCCATGCTAGATTATTCAATTCAAGCCTATAAATTACTTTTTTCCACTTTAGTGTCAAAAGAATATTCTGTTATTGCTAACGATAATTCTGATGAAACCCAAAAGCAAAATTTAATTATACTAAGACACGATATTGATGCTAAACCATTAAAGGCATTAGCAATAGCTAAGGTCGAAAATAGCTTAGACATAATTTCCACATATTTCTTTAAAATTAACCCGACTATTTTAAATCCCCAAATTGTAAAACAAATTATTTCATTGAATCATTGTATTGGCTATCATTATGAAGATTTAGTTCGTAATCATGGCAACTTTTCTAAGGCTATATCTGATTTCGAAAAAAACCTCGATAATATACGTAAGTTATATCCTGTCACTACCATCTGCGCAGATGGAGACCCGCTAAGTAAATACAATAATCTTTGGCTCTGGGATAAGTATGATTATAAACGCTTTGGTATAGAAAGTGAAATATCTTTAGATATTGATTATAATGAATATGCTTATTATACCGACACAGGCAGGTCATGGGATGGGGATAAATATAATGTCTGGGATCACGTTAAAACCAATAAAATATTTCCTCAATTTCATTCAACTTTTGATATCATAGATGCTGTTGAGAAGGGTGTTTTTCCTGAAAAGGCAGTGATTAATATTCATCCACAGCGCTGGACAGACAATATTTTGGATTGGACAAAAGAGTTGATTTTTCAAAAGATTAAAAACAATGGGAAGTATTTAATTGTTAAGTTCAGAAAATAAAATTACAATTTTCTATTTTAACCTATGTATTAGGTTTAAAACAAAAGAATGCATTGAAAATTCAAATCATAACTGAGCTTAATAATATTATCCGCAAAAAGTGGGAATTATTTTTATCCGTTCATCCAAGAGCTACTTTTTTCCAAAGTCCGGCCTTTTTTGATTTTTCAAGTCAAACTGAAAACTCTAAACCTATCCTTTTTTTATGCACTTCTGAAAAAGACGAGATCTTGGGCTTAATTTGTGGGGTTATCATGCACAATAAATTTACTTATTTATCGAGTAGATTTATTGTTTATGGGGGTCCCATTTTTATTTCCAACAAAAAGGTTTTAAGCCAACTATTAACATCGGTATGTTCTTATCTTAAACGAAAAGTTATTTATATAGAGTTTAGAAATTTATTCGATTATGGAAATGAAATTGAGATTTTCAAAAAGCATAAGCTCCAATTTAAAGATCATTACTCTCTTTCTTTAAATCTTAAGGGGATTACCAAAGATAATGTTTTAAAAGTCTTCGATGAATCGAAAAGAAGACAAATTAAGAAAAGCTTTAATAGTGATGTTAATATTCAAAAGGCTCAATCTGTTGCTGAAATAGGTGATTTTTATATAATTCTGAAGGAATTATATCGGGACAAAATTGGCAAACCATTAGTGGGATTAGAGTTTTTTGTCAATTTTTACCAACATAGAAAAACCTTAGGAGACATATTACTTATTAAACATGCTGATAAGATTATCGGAGGGATAGTATGTCCAAAATATTTGAATTTGGAGGTTTGTGAATGGTATATTTGTGGTTTAGACCACGAATATAAATCTAAAGGAATATATCCAAGTGTTATGGCAACTTATGCCGGCATTCAGTATGCAATTGAAGAAGGGGTTCCTATTTTTGACTTCTTGGGGGCGGGCTCACCTAAGGATAATTATGGAGTTAGGAACTTTAAATTGAAGTTTGGCGGCAAGCTTGCCAACGATGGTAGGTTTATTCGTATAAATAAACCCTTAATTTATGAACTTGCTTCCCTTTGGCTTAAATTAAAAGGACTTAAAAGGAACACTCCTCATTTATCAAAATCAACACCTATAGTTTAAATGAATAAAATATACAGCCTTGTTTTCTTTGTTTTTTTAAATTTCACGCTTTATTCTCAAACCGTTTATCAACATGTGAGTGATAAATCGCTTTATGAATTCCTTGATGAACTTGCCAACGAACATCTCATTATTTTAAACACAAGCATCAAACCATACAGCCGTAAACTCATTGCCGAAAAGTTAGTTGAAGCAAATGCCAAGAAAGAATTGCTTTCAAAAAGACAAATTAAGGAAATTGAATATTATTTAAATGAATTCAGTTTAGAAACCGATATTCTGCCAAAATCCACCTTAAATCTTTATCAAAAGGGTGATAGTTTGAAAATTGGGGTTTTAATTCCTGAAATTGCTTGGAATACAGATTTGGCTAAGATTTTAATTCGTCCAATATACGGAATTAGATATTTCGTGAAAGCAAAAGATCATTTTTATGCTTCTTATGGAGGAGCCGAAGCCCTGGCCTATGTTGGAAAGAATTTCGGCATATATGCCAGTTTGAGAGATAATTATCAAGACAAATATGTACTTGCACAACCCTCCTATTTCACTAATCAGATGGGCGGAAATTATAAATTGAATGAAGGGGGAAGGCCTGGGGGCGATTTTAGTGAAATGAGGGGTGGCATTACTTACTCATGGAAATGGGGTGACTTTTCTTTAGTTAAGGATCATTTGCAATGGGGCGACAACTATAATGGTTCCAATATATTTTCAGGACGCACTCCTTCTTTTGCCATGTTGAAATTACACTTAAAGCCTGCTAAATGGTTCGACTTTAACTATTTTCATGGTTGGTTGGTATCTGAAGTCCTCGATAGCTCGCAATCATATATGACAACAAACGGCGATTACCGCAAAGTTTTTACTAATAAATATATTGCCGCCAATATGTATACCGTTTCGCCATGGAAAAGGTTTAACCTCTCTATTGGAAACTCCATCGTCTATGGTGATATGCCTGTTCAGGCAGCTTATTTAATCCCTTTTATGTTCTTCAAGTCGATGGACCACACCATCAGCCACAACATCGACAATCAGAACTCTCAAATGTTTATCAATGTCAGTAGTCGAAACATTAAACACTTACATCTGTACGGATCATATTTTGTTGATGATTTTTCTGTAAAAAAAATCACTGATAGTAAAAAGTATAATTTTGTTAGCACCAAGTTAGGCTTTCGTTTGTCTGATTTCCCTTTCAAAAACATAGCCCTTACAACGGAATTTACACAGACTATGCCTATTACCTATAAACATCGAGTTCCCAGTATAACTTTCGAGACAAATCAATATAACCTTGGGCATTATTTACGTGATAATTCACAAGAGCTTTTTCTGGCTTTTGAGTTTAAACCCTATCGAACTTTAAAAATTGCTCTGTCCTTCATCGATGCTTTTCATGCTAACAATTATGAATATATAACTGCTAATCTTCCAATAATAGATGCCTATCCTGTATTACAAAATAAAACCTGGAGTAATCAAACTTTCCAATTTCGCACAGAATACCGACCCTTTGCTAACACCTCTGTTTTTTTAGAATATGCCTTTAGCAATATTAAGGGATATGCTGTTGATGGAAAGACAGCTCAAAATTATTTAGATATGTACTCTTCTCCCTATCTTCATGGGGAAAATAACATTTTCACCTTCGGCTTTGCTTTTGGATTTCAATAAATCGACTTCGTTCTAGGTTTACATTTTCTTTTAAAAATGAAGCTCCTCGCTGCAAGCGGTCGAGGTATCTACAAGGAATAATTATTCTATTCGCCTCAAAAGGCGGAGTATTAAACTCATTTATCCCGATGAGCTATACTGTCGGGATTAGTTCAACTTAAAATTTTCACGAATGAAAATTCTCAAACGAAAAACTCTTTTATGGTTTTATTTGATAAGCCTTGTTGTTTTGGCGATAATTCCTATCAATAGCGGAAAGTTTAGCATGAATGATATTTACATCGTTTCCTTCAGATTGGATTATTTAGCCCATTCTATCGTTTTCCTACCTTGGATGATGTTTTATTTAGGAATGCCCATCTTTGTTTTCAAAAAACCCATTCCCTTATTAGGCTGGATTTTCTTTGGTTTATCTTACGCCGCCCTAACCGAAGGGATTCAATTCTTCCTCTCCTATCGATCTTTTAATATCAATGATTTAATTGCAAATGCTCTTGGAATTGCCCTTAGTATACTTCTTTATACTTTCATTAAAATATTTGGATTAAGACTCATAAATAAAGTTTAAAACTCCATTTATAAAAAACATCTTCAAATATAAACCCTGCATTTGCAGGGTTTTTTGTTTAAGCAGTAAGGATAGACCAAATATTTCAGCGAAAGTATTACTTTTGCATCATGGCAAATAACGAAGAATTATTCAAAAAAATCATTTCCCATGCCAAAGAGTATGGGTATATTTTCCCTTCAAGTGAAATCTACGATGGTCTTTCGGCAGTCTATGATTATGGACAATATGGGGTAGAACTTAAAAATAACATCAAAAATTATTGGTGGAAGTCAATGGTGCAAATGAATGAAAACATTGTGGGAATTGACACCGCAATATTCATGCACCCTACTATCTGGAAGGCTTCAGGGCATGTCGATGCATTTAACGACCCCCTGATCGATAATAAAGATTCCAAGAAACGCTATCGTGCCGATGTACTAATCGAAGATCACATTGCTAAAATAGAAGATAAAATACTGAAAGAAATTCGGAAAGCATCTGAACGCTTCGGCAAGGATTTCGACGAAGAAAAATTCAGGGCAACCCACCCACGTGTTTTAGAGAATACCGAAAAAATTGCCTCCATTCAGAAGCGTTTCAACGAAGCTCTAAATCAGAACGACCTAGGTGAAGTTAAAAAATTAATAGAAGACTTAGGAATAGTTTGCCCCGTTTCAGGCACTAAAAACTGGACAGATGTTCGCCAATTCAATCTAATGTTTTCAACCCAGATGGGTTCAGTTAGCGAAGACTCTGGCACTCTTTTCTTACGCCCTGAGACGGCTCAGGGTATATTTGTAAACTTTCTTAATGTTCAAAAGACTGGCCGGATGAAGATTCCATTTGGTATTGCCCAAATCGGCAAGGCTTTCCGTAACGAAATCGTGGCTCGCCAGTTCATCTTCAGAATGCGCGAATTCGAACAAATGGAAATGCAGTTCTTTGTGCCCCCTGGCGAAGAGCTAACATGGTTTGAATATTGGAAAGAACAGCGTATGAAATGGCATCTATCTCTTGGGATTTCCGCTTCTAAATATCGCTGGCATCCTCATGAAAAACTTGCCCATTATGCCAATGCTGCCGTCGATATCGAATTCGAATTTCCCTTTGGCTTCAAAGAACTCGAAGGAATTCACTCACGCACCGACTTTGATCTCTCAAGTCACGAAAAGTTTTCAGGCAAAAAACTCCGCTATTTCGATGCTGAATCTAATGAAAGCTATGTTCCATATGTGGTTGAAACTTCTATTGGGGTCGACAGAACCTTTCTGGCAGTTTTCAGCAATGCTTACACCGAAGAAATCCTTGCCGATGGCTCCGAACGAACCGTTCTTAGGCTTCCCGCTGTCCTTGCCCCTATAAAAGTAGCCGTTCTTCCCTTGGTTAAAAAAGACGGTATGCCCGAAAAAGCTCGTCTAATCATAGATGAATTGAAAAACGACTTCCTTTGTCAGTATGACGAAAAGGATGCAATAGGTCGTCGCTATCGCCGTCAAGATGCCATTGGCACCCCTTATTGCGTTACCATCGACAACGAAACTCTCGAAAATGACACCGTTACTCTTCGAGAGAGAGATAGCATGCTCCAAACTAGAGTTAGCATTGAAAACCTAAGGAAAGAAATCTCCGAAGGCTTAAGACCCTTAAGGTTTTAAAGAAGATTTTTTATTGAAGTAATTCATTGTTCGTTCGATACCTATAGTTCCCAACGAACGGATAATATCAGTGCATTCTTTAATTTTGGGAAGAAGAACTTCTGTTTCTGCTTTTTCCCATTTTCCTAGAACATAATTTACTTGGCGACCTTTGGCAAAATCACTTCCTATCCCAATTCTCAAACGTGGATAATCTATTGTATTTAGTGTCTCATTAATATGAATTAAACCATTATGACCACCATCGCTCCCTCTTGCTTTCAACCTAAGAGTGCCTAAAGGGAGGGCAAGGTCATCGCAAATTACAAGTAGATTTTCAGGAGTGAGTTTTTCTTTGTCTAACCAATAGCGAATAGCATTTCCACTCAAGTTCATATAGGTTGCAGGTTTTATTAAAATGAATATCCTTCCTTTATATCGATATTCAGCTTTACTTGCATACCTCACAGGGCTAAACTGAAACCCTTCAGTTGTAGCAAGTGTATCCAAAACATCAAAACCCACATTGTGTCGTGTATTTGCATACTCATCACCAATATTACCAAGGCCTGCAATCAGATATTTCATATTTTATAATTCCGTAAAACAAATCAGGCTGTTAAAACGTAATATTTTACGCTGAAACAGCCTGAAAATAATTTAAAAGGGTTGTTAATTCTTATTTTGAAGCAACGGTAGGAGTTTCTTCAACTGCACGAGTTAAAGCAATCAGAATAATAATTGAATTTGGATTATCGAGGAATTCGATATGCTCTCTGCTTAAATCTGATACTTTAATACTATCGCCAACGTCCATGTTATCAATATCGATAACAATTTCGTCAGGAAGTTGATTTAACATTGCTCTGATTTTTAGTTTGCGGAACTTTTTAATAAGTTTCCCTCCTTTTAAAATACCAGGTGCTGTACCTGTTAATCTAATAGGAACACTAATAACAACAGGTTTAACTTCATTAATTGCGAAAAAATCGACATGCAATACTTTATCGTTAACCGGATGATATTGAATGTCTTTTAATGTTGCTAAATATTCTTTCCCGTCAATTTGAAGGTTAAGAATACAAACTTCAGGAGTAAAAAGAATTTTCTCAATACTTCTTTCTTCTACAACAAAATGAAGTTGATTGTCGCCACCATACAAAACACAAGGAATATTTCCAGTTTTGCGGTGTTGTTTTGCATCTTTTTTCCCTACGTTCTCACGAAGAGAACCGCTCATAGATACTGATTTCATAATAAAAATTGTTTAGTGAATATAAATTAAAAAATAAAAATTACATAGGTGTAAAATCGAAATGTTGACTAATCGATTCATAGTTATTAACTCTTTTGATAACATCTGCAAAAATATCAGCTGTGGAAAGCACGTTGATTTTCGAACATAGTGGAGATGGCAAAGGAATGGTATCTGTTACATATATTTCCGTAAGCTGAGAATTCATGATCCTCTCGCAAGCATTGCCTGAAAGTATTGGATGCGTACAAAAAGCTCTTACAGAACTAGCACCTTCATTCATCATCATATCAGCTGCTTTTGTGAGAGTTCCTGCGGTATCAATAATATCATCAACCAACACAACGTCTTTCCCTTTTACGTCTCCAATAACAGTCATTTTTTCTACAACATTTGCTTTAGCTCTTTGTTTATAACAAATCACCAAATCGGAATTAAGAAACTTTGCATAAGCTGCTGCCCTACGAGCACCACCTGCATCAGGAGCTGCCATAGTGAGGTTAGGCAGATTCATTTTTTTTAAATGGGGAACAAAAATAGAAGACGCATATAAATGATCAAACGGGACATCAAAGAAACCTTGAATTTGGTCAGCATGAAGGTCCATAGTAATAATTCTATCAACGCCAACAGAAGATAAAAGGTCAGCGACCAGTTTTGCTCCTATTGATACTCTTGGTTTATCTTTCCGATCCTGACGAGCATATCCAAAATAGGGTATTACAGCAATAATGTGGCGTGCGGAAGCACGTTTTGCAGCATCAATCATCAATAAAAGTTCAAATAAATTATCTGCAGGAGCAAATGTAGATTGAATGATAAATAATTCATTCCCCCTGATTGTTTCTTCAAAAGAAGGTTGAAATTCCCCGTCACTAAAAGTAGATACAATTACTTTTCCCAAGTCTTTTCCATAACTTTTTGCAATTTTTTCAGCCAAATATCTAGTGGCTCTTCCTGAAAAAATATTCACTACTGCTGACATTGATAAAGGGAGTTTATGGTGATTAATTGGATGCAAAATTATCATTTTAAATGATTCTTACCAAAAAAATATCATTAATATTAAAAAAAACATTACTTTTGCCCTGTAGTTCATTGAAACGCCCGGATGGCGGAATTGGTAGACGCGTTGGTCTCAAAAACCAATGAGGTAACCCTCGTGCCGGTTCGATTCCGGCTCCGGGTACATAAATTGACCATCTGATATCACAGAATATCAGATGGTTTTTCTTTTTACATCTTCCAACTTGAATATTTTACACCTTTGTTCTTTATAATATCTGAGATGCAACACTCAAAACCAAAATTCAATCCTTTCACCCCTATTTTCTTTGCAATAATACTACTTTTAGGTATTCTTATTGGTAACATTTTAAAACCTATTCTTTCTCATAATCAGGAGAGTAAAATAAGTGACATCATCCATTATGTTGAAGAAAATTATGTTGATACTGTAAATAAAGAAAAGCTAAATGAACTTGCTATTAGTGGCATGCTTCAAAGCCTCGATCCTCATTCAGTTTACATTCCTGCTGCAGAATTTAATAACGCCAATGACGTTTTGGTGGGAAATTTCGAAGGAATTGGGGTGCAGTTTAACATACTTAATGATACAATCATTGTTGTAAATACTGTTTCAGGAGGCCCTTCTGAAAAAATAGGGATTAGGTCAGGAGATAGAATTGTTAAGGTAGATGGCAAAAAAGTTGCTGGGATTAAAATTACCAACAACGATGTAATGCATCTATTGAAAGGTGAAAAAGGTTCTAAAGTTAAAGTTGGGATTATAAGAAAAGGAGTGACTTCTTTACTTGAGTTTATTATTATTAGAGATGTAATCCCGACCTACAGTGTCGATTTTTCATATATGGTAAATAAAAGTATTGGTTATATAAAAATCAGTTCTTTTTCAGGTACCACGCATGAAGAATTCGTTAAAGCTCTAAAAAAACTAAAAGGCCAAGGCTTAAAAAAACTTATTATCGATTTGCGGGGAAATTCCGGAGGCTACCTTGAAACTGCCATAAAAATTGCAGACGAGCTACTCCCCGACAAAAAAGAAATTGTATATACTGAAGGAGCACATCATAAGCGTGAATATGCTTATGCCAAAAATGATGGTCTCTTTGAATCAAATGAACTTATCATATTAATAGATGAATGGTCTGCATCTGCGAGTGAAATTCTTGCTGGTGCAATTCAAGATAATGATAGAGGCATAATTGTTGGCAGAAGGTCGTTTGGTAAAGGCTTGGTTCAAGAACAAATTAAATTGAAGGATGGTTCAGCATTTCGTTTAACTATTGCCCGATACTTCACACCTACAGGTAGATGTATACAAAAATCCTATCAAAAAGGAATAGATGATTACTATAATGAGTTTATTCTGAGAGTAATGAGTAATGGCAAAGAAGAATCAGATACTTTAGTTGGCATTGACTCCTTAAGATTTAAAACACCTAAAGGTAAAATAGTATATGGAGGTGGTGGCATTACACCCGATTTTATAGTTGGGCAAGAAACAGAGGGAGTTTCACCATATTTTAATTTAGTGAACAACAAAGGCTATATTTTTCAGTTTTCGCTAGATTATGTTGATAAATACAGAACTTCAATAAGTAATCAATACAAATCGCCATCCTCATTTATAAATGGTTTTATTGTAACAAATGAAATATTTAATGACTTTGTAGCGTATTCAAAACTAAAGGGAGTTATTGAAAACACAAAAGAAATTTCAACTTCACAAAGCTTGATAAAAAATAGAATTAAGGCTTTTATTGCACGAAATTTATATGATGAAGCAGGTTTTTATCCAATTTCCCTAACTACTGACAAGACATTTTTAAAGGCCCTTGAATTACTTATTGAAAAATAAAAAAAGTCTTTTCTTTTATTTTCAGGTATTTTCCTTCAAAAAAATATTTTTTCGAAACTTAAACAAAAAATATTTTCAGTAAAAACAATATTGAATTAAAAAAAGTCGTAAATTTGATGTTCATTTAAATTCATTACATCATGGCAGGAGTAAATAAAGTAATATTAGTGGGAAATCTCGGAAAAGATCCCGAAGTTATGAACTTTGAAAACAATGTTAAAAAAGCAACGTTTTCATTAGCTACAACAGAAACCTATAAAAATCGTGACGGTCAAAAAGTTGAAAAAACCGAATGGCATAATATTGTTGTTTGGAGAGGGCTTGCCGAAGTTGCAGAAAAATATTTAAGAAAAGGCAGTTCCATTTATTTAGAAGGGAAAATCAGAAGCCGCTCATGGGAAGATCAAAATCAAGTGAAACGTTACACAACAGAAATTGAAGTAGAAACTTTCACGATGCTTGGAAATCGTAAAGAAGGGAATGCATTAGATGCACCTCCTTCAATCGGGAATATTAATGAACCACACAACGATATTCCATTATCAGCAGCACCTGACGACGATTTACCTTTTTAATTAAACATCTGTTTAATAATTAGCTTGCTGCTTCTGATGTCAATGACTAAGGTCGTAAATACCTTATTGTTAATTGACAATAAAATCATTATGTCATTCATCGTTTAAATATTAAGGAAAGATTATTTTCATTTTAGATTCTTTTTGAGTTGTATTTCTCTGATTAATAATAATGAATCTGAGTACTTCTCTTACTTAAAAGGAGAGAGTATTGTTAACATAATTTCAAGCATATGCTTATTAATTGTGGCTTTCCGCCTTATAATTAGTTTGAATTATGATGAAATTTCAGTGAGTTATAGCATAAATTACATACAGTTTTATTAAGCTGTTTTGGTATTAATTTTACACTTGCTTATTCAATTTCGTTTACTGTCTTTAAGTATACTCAATTTTAACATTCCCATATTTCATCCTGACTTTCCCTAAGAAACCTTGCCTCTGTTATAGGTAGGATTCGGGATTATTCCATTTTATTTAGAATCCTTATATTTACAAGTCCGAATGAGACTATAGAATAGCTAAATCTTTATTTTTGCTAATTCAACCGCATTTTCAACCTAAACAAGCAGTTATTTGTTGCATTAATTGAAAAGTAAATATGCTTGAAATCGATTATTTTAATATTATATTACAATATGCTACAACTGGTCTAGCCCCCTATTAATCGGACTTTCTTATAGAATGTTATGCAAAGGTAATAAATATTAAATAATTTTGCACCAGCAAGGAACAACTGACGGCGATTATTATACCGATGGTTGTGGAAAAGTTTCGGCGCCGACCAT
>CAIXTV010000216.1 GCA_903922465.1 uncultured bacterium | reverse complement strand
GCATTTTACGAAATAGTATCACCATCCTGAAGAATAGTATGGGCATTTTACACCAAAGTATGGGCATTTTACGAAATAGTATCACCATCCTAAAGAATAGTATGGGCATTTTACACCATAGTATGGGCATTTTACGAAATAGTATTTGCATTCTGCAAAAATTCGCCTCAATCCTGAACAATAGTATTACCATCCTACAAAATAGTATAAATAGTATAATTTGCAGCATGCAGTTATTGAGTAAATTACACGAAATAGTATATTTTCCCCCAACCTATCAGAAAATATCAGTTATTATAGGAATTACTATTCCCTCCTCCCCCTAAAAAACTAAACCACTAAAAAGCTAAACCACTAAACCACTAAAAAATAAATGAAGCTTACTCCCTGCAAGTTTCGTCCATTAATTAGAATATCTATGTTCTGATTGTCGAATTGAAAAATTAATATATATCAATAAACAAAAAAAAGACTTGATTTGAACCTGATTAATTTGTATCTTTGGACCTTAATTATCGTCTTGCAAATTTATTATCTGAAATAGTTAACTATATTATTTATTTAAAAAGGAGGCAACATGAAAAAGTTCATTCTTTTAGTTTTTATTGTTTTAATGGGGATTATTAATTCGTCTTCAGCAGCAGTTGGAGACTACAGAACCAGAGCAAGCGTTACAGGAAACTGGCATGCTAACAACGTCTGGCAAAAATACTATAATCCCGGAAGTGGCAACGGTTGGTACGACGTGGCCACTTACCCTACTTATCTTGATGGCGCTATTACAATCCTTGAAGGTTGTAGTATCACTATTACTGAAGACATCACCCTTGATGAAGTTAATGTAAAAGGAACACTTACATTAAATTCAAGTACGACACTTACCGTCAACGACGGAACCGGAACCGATGTATCTATAAGCAATACATCTTCTAGTTATGCTTACTTCTATGTTTATGGCATCATTATCAACCAAGGAACATTATCTAAGCTTTACGGAACTATTTATTACTATAATAATTCATTTTACCGTCATGCGCAAAATGGAGGAACAATTGAGGATGCAAGCTGGTCTTCAAATTCAACTTGTGAAATAACGGGTTGCACCACAAGTGATCCTACAAACCTAGATCAATCATTTGGGAATTTTACTTGGAATTGCCCAGGTCAAACTGATGTTTTTAATCTGCCAACAATTGGCATAATTTATGGGAATTTCACTCTGAATAATACAGGAAGTGGAGGCCTCTATCTTTCCGTTAGCGCTGATGTAAACCTTACCATCTATGGAAATTATATTCAAACCGGAGGAAATTTCTATCCTTCCGGTGGATCAGCAACTGATATAATCTATCTATATGGAAATTTCTCCTTCTCAGGAGGCTATATTTCAAGTCCAGGAACAGGGAGTGTCACTTTTAATTTTTCTAATTCAAGCCCTGTTGGTGGAGCTCAAACTTATAGTAAAACCGCAGGCAGCTACTACCAGAAAGTCCATTTTGTAGTCTCTAACGCGGCTGTTCTTGATATGGGAAGTTCTATTATCGATAACACAAGCTCTGGCAATTTCACAATCTACAGTGGATGTGGATTGAAAACAACCAATGCCAGTGGTATTACAGCCAGTGGAGCTTCTGGATGCATTCAGTTAACAGGGACCAGATTCTATGACCCAGGCTCGCATTACACCTTCTATGCAAACGGTGGACAATCGTCAGGCTATCAATTTGCTACTGCAGTTTCAGGTTCGGTAACTATTGGTTCGGCTACCAATACTACCAATTTTACGGTGACCAGTCCAACACAAATTGATGGCTCCTTTATTATTATAAAAGGAACTCTTGCTAATACTAATCTTTCTTATGGATCTTCAGGCATTCTTGAATATAGAGGCAATGCTTCTCAAACTATGGGAAATAATGAATGGCCTTCTTCCACTGTTCCTAACCTAAAGATTAATAATTCTTCAGGAGTCGCGATGAATGCAACTAAAACTATTTCGTCTACCCTTATTCTGACTTCAGGAGCATTATCCATCGGATCAAACACACTGAACCTTAATGGAGCCATTAGCACCTCATCAGGTAGTATTACAGGTGGGCTTACATCAAACATTTATATTGGAGGCACAATTTCTACTAATCTACCAGGAGTGACTAGCGGTCTCAACAATTTAAGCATTAATCGCTCTGCTTATACTATTAGTCTGACTGGAAGTATTACTGTTAATGAAACTATGACAATGACTGCAGGGGCTTTTGCATTAAATGGGGGCACCTTGACTTATGGAAGTTCAGCCACTTTAAAATACAATGGTTCGGGAAGTGCTCAAACTTCTTCCAATGCTGAATTCCCAGTAAGTGGCGGACCTTATAACTTTTATGCAGACAATTCTTCAGGCGTAAACCTTCACTCCAGCCGCACTTTAAACGGCACATTAACTTTAAATACGGGTGCGTTTTCTATCGGAGCAAACACACTAACATTGAATGGTTCTATAGTGAAGAATTCAGGAAGCCTTACAGGTGGAAGCTCCTCCAATATTTCTTTTGGTGAAAATGCTGCTATTGTAAGCCTGCCAGCAGTAACAAACGGATTAAATAATTTATCAATAAATAGATCTGGAGGGGTTCAAATTACTGGGAGCATTACTGTTTATGGGACTCTTTCTCTAACTAACGGAAACGTCACTTTGAGTGGAGGCACTCTAGCTTATGGTTCTAATGGGATACTTCAGTATGATGGTGCAACTCTCCAAACCAGCACCGACATTGAATTCCCTGCCACTAATGGACCTCGACAACTTAATTCAAACAATGGAATTGGTTTGGTGCTGCATACAAGCAGAAGTTTAAACGGTGCCCTTTACCTTTTGAGGGGAAATTTTGACATAAATGGGAAAACTATTACTCTTTATGATAATATACTCTCCACTATGGGCACTATGTCGGGAGGAGCCACATCAAGCATTGATTTTGAAGGGACCTCTGCGTCAACTTCCATCCCGTCAGCGATTACATTATTAAATCTTACCATAAATAGGGCAAATGGAATTTCATTAGGGGGAGCCACCTCTATTGAAGGAACACTTACTCTTTCGAACGGCTCACTCAGTATTGGAAGCAATACATTAACCATTAATGGAATCATTTCTCAAACATCAGGTGGCCTTAGCGGCAATTCTACTAGTAACATAGTGTATGGAGTCAGTGGCTCTGCTACCATCTTGCCAGGGGTTACAGTAGGAAAACTCACAGTAAATAGAACAAGCGGAGTAAGCATGACTGCTAGTGTTACTGTAGAAGGCCCCATGAAGATATCAGCAGGAAATTTGAGTATTGCTGGGAATACCCTTAACATCAATGGAGATGTCACAGGCTCTTCACTTGTAGGAAGTACAACTTCTTCACTGAATGTAGGAGGAACAGCATCCAATTTCACCCTTCCGGCAATTACCCTTAGCAACTTCAATCTAAATAGGCCAAATGGAATTACTCTTGGTGGCAATATGGATGTTTATGGAACGGTAACAATGATAAACGGAAGCATAACTCCAGGAGGATTTCAACTCATTTATCATGGGCTAGGCTCTATTTTAATGTATGCTGGAATGAGTTCCCAGACCACTACTGATGTTGAGTTTCCTTCAGTTAATGGACCTGTTGGTCTTACTATTTCTAATCCTTCTGGTGTAAACATGCACGACAACAGAACAGTTTCAGGAATGCTTAGGTTGCAGAACGGTAACTTTTCAATAGGAAATAATCATACACTGACTTTAAACAGCTCAATCAATACCTTGATGGGAGGATTACAAGGCGGAACTACCTCTAACTTAATATTGGGAGGATCTCTACCTACAACTCTTATACCCACTGTAACTTTAAATAACTTAACTGTAAACCGCACTGGAAATATTGTCTTAAATGGTAATGCAATTATTTACGGTACTCTTGCCCTAAATGCTGGAACTTTCAAAATTAGTTCTTTCACTTTAACAATTTACGGAGATATTACACAATCTTCAGGGATATTCAATGGAAATACCAGTTCTGTTTTAAGCTATGAAGGTTCAGGTCTTCAGGCTAATCTACCTTCTGTCATATTAGGAGTGCTGAATGTAAATCGAGCGAATGGAGTTGCCATGAGTGGAAGTGTAAATATATACACTAACCTCAGCCTGAATGCAGGAAGCTTATCAATAGGAGCAAACACACTTTCTTTAAATGGCACAATATTTAGTACAGGAGGGTCTTTAGCAGGTGGAAGCTCTTCAAATATTTACCTTGCCGAAGGACCTGCCGTAACTTTGCCTTCAATTAACCTAAATAATCTTACCATTGATAAAAGTCTTGGGGTGAATTTAGGTGGCTCAGTAAATGTTGGAGGAACCTTAAATATGACCAATGGAACATTAACAATTGGCGCTAATAATTTAATCTTTTCAGGAAATTCCCCTTCAAAAACCAATGGCAAGATTGATGCAACAGACCCTAGTTCCTTGCTCACTTTTTATAATTCATCTGCCATTATCATTTCTAATGTTATGTTTACTGGGAGTATATACAATGCTATCATAAGTGGGATAGGAGGTGTAACAGCAAGTACTGATATTACTATAAACGGAGATCTGAATTTACAAGCCAGCAATCCATCATCTTCGAAAGGAAGTTTCGATTTGTGGGATGGTGCTATGATGAAGACCCTTACTCTTGGTCCCTCGGCCACCATATCAGGCATAGGGGATGTAACTGGTATTGTGCGTCGCACTTCATTTGCATCAAATGTACCTTATGCTTTCGGGAACCATTTTACAACGGTAACATTGGACACAGGTGGCGTTTATCCGACACAAATACAAGCAAAAATTGCACTCGGATCTGCCCCATCATGGAAAAGCTCTTCTGTTTATCGCATTTACCAATTCACTCAAAGCGGAGGAAACGATTGCAATGCAAGTATTAAAATGCATTATCTCGATACAGAACTTAATGGAAATAATGAACCTTTAATATCAGGATGGAGAGCCCTGCTAAGTCCCTTGGTGATTGAAGAAAAAGGCCGTATTGCATACAATACTTCAGATAATTGGGTCGCATTACCTCCTGAAAATATTGTTTCCTGGCCATCAAATTTTGATGAAGTAGAATTTAGTTTAGCTAAATCCGATACATTATCATTTGTCTGGAATGGTTCACAAAGCCTTGATTGGGAAACTGCTGATAACTGGACTCCAACAGGTATTCCTGCACCTACTTCTAATAATGTTACTATTCCCGATGAATCAACAACCCCCAATTCCCCAACACTTTCCACTTTTGCTGAAATCATGAATTTAACTATCAACGCTTATGGAAAACTAAGCATTGCAACTATCGGACAATTAACGGTTAACAATGAACTTAATAACAATGCCACCCAAGGTCTAATAATTAAATCTGATTCAAGTGGAACTGCTTCTCTCATTACCAAGGGTGACCTGACAGGTGATGGTACCTATAAAGTTGAGCTATACCTTGTTCAAGACACAGGTGTAAGCAACCATCTTATTTCCCCACCTATACCTTCGGCGATGACCAATACATTCATTGGATATTATATGTATAAATATAACGAACCAACCTCATGGGTGAATATGTTGATTAATCAGCACCTAGAAGTGATGAGGGGCTATGCTGTATATAAGCCCAATATGACGAGCGATACAAAAGCCTACATAGGAACAGTAAATTCAGGGACTATAGGTACTGAAAATAACCTTACCCGAACAGACTCCACAAGAGGCTGGAACTTGCTAGGAAATCCCTACCCTTCGGCCATCGATTGGGATGCTGAAAGTGGTTGGACTAAAACCAATGTGGGGAATGCCATCTACACTTGGGATCAGGCACACAGAATCTACACATCTTATGTTGGCGGAATTGATGTGAATGGTGGAAGTAATTTTATTCCTTCAATGCAGGGATTTATGGTAAGAGTGGTACAAGAGCAAAGCTTTGGAACACTCCAAATGACAAACGATGTAAGGGTACACAATACTATCCCTTTCTGGAAAAATAACATCCATAATGTTATTCGTTTATCTGCTTCTTCCGGAGATTTCACTGATGAGGCTGTGATTAGGTTTAACCCTTTCTCAACTGCTGCTTTTGATGTGAAATGGGATGCTGTCAAGCTCATGTCTGAAAAGGCAAAAGCACAGCTATTCACCATCGCTTCAAACGAAGAATTCTCAATTAATACCTTGCCCGAAATTACTGAACATCTCATAGTCCCCTTACATCTTAAGATTTATGAAGGAGGTGATTATACGATTACAGCAAAAGGATTGAATAGTTTTGATGAAGACATTTACATTTATCTTGAAGATCTTAATCTGCAAAAAACGACTTATCTGAATGCAAATTCTGTATATAGTTTCAGTAGTAAACCCGAAGATGAGGAGGCACGATTTAAATTGCATTTCAGTTTGACACCTTTGTATACCAATGTGTTAAACTCAATTAAGACAGCTGTATATAGCTATGATAAAACGCTTTATATTCAAACTAAAGAAAATGCCTTTGGGGATTTTGAAGTATATGACATGCTTGGAAAGAAGCTTTTCGCTTCGAAACTTAGAAATAAAAGCTTGCATACTTTTAATTTTAATCAATTAGCCATGGGATATTATTTGATAAAAGTTTGTATTGGAAATGTAGTGGTAATGGAAAAAATTCTGATGAGGTAAATATTTTGAATTATAACATAAAAACATTGGGAGTATAAATCTATTCGATAAGACCAACTTCAAGCATAAATGTCTGGGAAACAACAGCTCTTTTGCGTAAAACACATCATTTTTCAAATTGAAAATTATCTGATATTAAGAAGAGTCTTGTAAATATTACGAAGCCCAGCATGTAGAACTCAGAAGTTGATTTAAAGATTTGAAATTTGGGTCTTGGACATTGAGGCTGTAGTAAGAAAAATGTCCAAGGTCCAAGTTTCTAGAAAGATTTGACACATTTGAAATGTCGTTGCGAGTTCTCATGCTAACAGCACACCATTCATATGACAATCATGAATTAATCCTTCATTAAGTTTCGGATTTTAACACAATATACACTAAGAAAACCCATAATGTTCACAAAGAGGAATTCCTTCAATATAACTTAAAAACTCTTCGTGAACTTCGTGAAGAACATAGTGTTCCTTATGTTTATTTCCACCAAATTTTTCATTAGCAGGAACTTACCTGAATAACTTGGCAAAACCAATCCCAGCAATTTTGATGCTAAATCCTTGGTCTATTTCCGTCATCGAATCATACTTGCCGATATTCCTGCCGAATGGAGCGAAATTTTCAGCATAGTAATTATGAAATAAGATTAAAAACACCATTAGTTGAAAATTTTGAGTCAGGCTCAAATATAATATCGGATATAATTATCTTTAAATTAGACACATATTCGATACGTATTGTATAAAAAACCGAAACAAACCAAATCTGTAAGCATTTGATTCATTCCTGACCGATTTTGTCTTTTTGAATAATTATCATTCAGGACAGTATCCCATAAAGTGTGTAAGTTAGAAAAGTTATGATATCGAAAAAGTACACAATAAATTCATTTCTTATAATATTCCCTTATGTATAGAATTTGGGTATACTTCCTAAAGGCCAAAAAATCTAAATAGCTAAATGCCTAATCCGTATCATCTGCCTTCTATCCCCTCTAGAGCTCCGTTTTTAACTCTAAAGCACCAACCTTCAGCTCAAGGGTTCAAACCTTTTACTCAATGGCTTAGTCCTTCTATTCAAAGGTTCAGTCCTTCTACTCAAAAACCTAGACTTAAAACCGAATAATTTGCATTATTATGCATTTTCCAGAAAACAAAAAACCGCTGAAATCTTTTAATTTCAACGGTTTTCGTTTATTTGCTTTTTTATCAGCGGAGAGAGAGGGATTCGAACCCCCGGACCCTTGCGGGTCAACGGTTTTCAAGACCGCCGCAATCGACCACTCTGCCATCTCTCCGCTGCAAAAGTATAAAAATATTTTAAACGGAAAACATTTTTTATGTTTATAGGTGTTTTTTATCAAAAACAAAAAAAGCTGCCCCGCTGAGGCAGCTTAATATTGAATATGTTAACTTAAACTTGCTTGTCTTTTACAACTTCTAATACCTCTGGCAAATCCATACCAATTGCTTTCAACCTTTCTAAGGTAGGCACCCCATTGGGGGTCCAACCACGGCGTTTGTAAACTGCATCTAACAATTGTTCATATCTATCTTCACGATAAGCACGGGTGATGGCAACTTTTTCTTTGGTTGTTTTCCCTTCAGGATCAACACCAATAAGTTCCTTCATTTGTTTATCATAGCGTTCCTGACGTGATAAATATTCCTCTTCAGTAACAGGGCCTGCAGCACGATAAGGCTGTGCATCGTGCTCGCGTAATCCATAACCACGACGAATGTTAAATGTACGTTGGAATTGATAAACTCTTTCCGATTGAACAATTAATGAATCCTTATCTAAGTCTAAACCTGTAACAGCTTTATAAATAGTAATATAATTATCCACATGTTCAGGAACTTTTCCTGGTTCAGCTTGCAAATGATTGTCTTCAGGTTCAACATCATTCCAAGGGAGCTTGCATAAACCCTGCAAACCAAACCAAGTGCGAAACATTGGAAAATAATATAATGCTTCAGCTTTTTTCTCAAAAGTAGGAATTTGGTTATTTACCATATCCATAAAAATCAACCAAGCTTCATCGTGTTGAGGCCCTTTATTGGTCATAGCATAACCACCTTGTTGTGCTAAGGATTCCTTTGAAACATATTGTGAATATTCAAGTCCTTTATTTTCCATGCCGATATCTTGTAAGAATTGAGCGTCACCCCATCCTTTTGCTGCAAAAAGTTCTTTCATCTTGCGAACACCAAGACCAGCAATTAAACCAAAACCTTCGCCACGAGCAAGTTGATGCAATATTTCCATGGCTCCGTCAGCATTACCAAAATTCAGTTTAATTCCTCCGGTTCTTTCATCGTTTAAAATACCGTTTTCATAACATTCCATTACAAAGCCCAATATAGTCCCCCACGAAATAGTACAAATCCCATAAGTATCACAATAAAAATTGGCTTCTATAGTAAAGTCTGGATCAAAAATCCCAGCACATGAACCTAATGAAGCAGCTGTTTCATATTCAGGCCCATCAACGATAACTCTGGTGTCTTTGTAAGGACCAGTTCTTAATAAGTAATTATCAACTCCTTTGGCACACGACATATTACAGCCTATCCAGCAACCATCTGGTACATTTTGAGTAAAACGTTCTTTATATACATCGGCATGAACATTAATTGCATCAGGATGGCTTCCAAATTTAAAATTATTAGTTGGGAATAAATCATAATCGTTCATAATATGGGTGAGATGGGCAGTTCCTATTTTGCGCATCTGGCATTGCGAATCATCCAATTCACGCATCTCTTTATTGAAACGTTTGCCACGTTCCATAATAGGGGCCATGTCTACTACATTATTCATATTTCCTTTCACCCCAGCAACTTTGGCGACCACAGCCAATATTTTTTTATCACGAAGTACGGTTCCAATTCCCCCACGACCTGCTTGTTTCAGACGAACAACTTTTCGTTTTACATCATAAAAAGTAAAATTCAGCATCCCAATTAAGGAATGGTCAGCAGCAGTTCCTGCAGAAACCACTGAAACATTCATCTTGTCTTTTTCGTCATTAGAGAAAACTTCATGTAATTTTTCGGCAAGGACATGACTATCAATAGGCAGGTTTTTGGCATCATAGAGTTCTATTTTACCATTAACACCATCAATGAAAACAATTACATCGTCGCTTGATTTCCCTTGTAATTCCATTGAATCAAATCCAGAGAATTTCATGAATGGACCAAAATATCCTCCTACATTACTATCGACAACAATGTCTGTTTGAGGTGAAATTGCTACAACAAGTGATTTCCCTGTTCCTGAATACTGGGTGATACCACAAATTGGACCTGTACTGATTACAATTTCGTTTTCAGGATCATTCCATTTAGTATCGGGTTTTGTTGCATCCCATAGTAGTTTTAATCCGAAACCTTTCCCCCCGACAAATTTATCTTTCATCAGTTGTGAAACAGGTTTTTCATTAATGGTTTGATCCCCAACGTTTACATACAATGTACGCATGTTATATCCTTTATCAATGGGCTTTAATTCATACGTCCATTCTTTCAGCAGTTTGTGTTTAGTTTTAAATTCCTGAAGATTCATAATTTAGAGATTTTAGTTTGTTTGATATAATGCGACAAATTTAGAAAAACTTTGAATTTTAAAAGCACTTTATTCAGAATAATGATAAATAAATTTATTTTGCCGTTTCAAAAATGGATTTTTGCAAGTATATTAGCTGATATTATGTAATTTTGCAGCTCATAAAAAACTCATGGCAGAGCAGGGCATCAAAATAAAGAATAAAAAAGCAGCATTTGAATATCATTTGCTTGATGTTTTTGTTGCTGGTATACAATTACAAGGAACGGAGATAAAATCAATTCGTGAAGGCAAAGCCAGTCTAATAGATGCTTATTGTTCGTTTTTCGGTAATGAGTTATTTGTAAGGAATATGCATATCGCCGAATACGTATTGGGTACGCATTATAATCATGAACCCAAAAGAGAAAGAAAACTGCTATTAAACAGGAAGGAACTTCGCAAAATTCAAACCAAAACTAAAGAGAAGGGTCTTACAATAATTCCCACCTTACTTTTTATAAACGAAAAAGGGTTTGCAAAGTTAGAAATTGCAATTGCAAAAGGGAAAAAACTTTACGATAAACGAGAAAGTCTTAAAACAAAAACAGTAAAAAGAGAAATCGCCCGCCGAAACGAAGATTAAAAACCTTCGCCTTCACCTCCATTATTATCTCCCTGATTGCTTTGGGTTTTCTTGCGCATTTTTTGAGGAGAATTATTGATAATTTTATAGGTGAAATTTAAAAACACAATTCTTGATTCTCTTTTTCGCAGATGAGTAAACGAAAATCCGGTTCCTGATTGTTCTCCCTTAAATTGTTGAGTATCGAAGATATCAGTCATTCTCAAACCAACACTCATTTTGTTTTTAATAATATCCATTTTAAGCGCGGCATCAACATTATATCCGGGGTTCATAGTTCCCTGTGGGGTTACCATGGCTCCACGATAATTAAACACCAACTGGAATTCAAATTTCTTAAATAAAGTCATGAAAGAATTGGCTCTCATGGTCCAGCTGTAATTGTCGTTGGTAAGATTTGTCTGTAGATTACCTCCATTAATGATGGTACGGAAATAACTTCCTGTTAGACTAACTCTCCACCACTGAAAGAAATCTTTATCCGCTACAACTTCCAAACCATAGGAAGTTCCAGAAGTCATATTCTTTGATGTGGAATTGGTTACGCCATTTGTATCTAAGAAACTCCATCGCTTAATAACATCATTAATGTTCTTATAAAACAATGAAGTGCTTAAGGAAGAGGTCTTCCAGTATTTTGCATAACCTAGTTCAAATGAGTTGATATACTCAGGCTTTAAATAAGGGTTCCCGTATTGGATTTGCAAAGGGTTAGAATAATCGACAAAGGGATTTAGTGACCAAACATTAGGTCGGTTTATGCGGCGGCTATAACTTAGTTGTATCTCATTTTCTCTGCCCAATTTATAAGTCGTGTGTAAGCTAGGAAAGAAATCAAGATAATCGTTGGTGAACTTTTGGTTTGTGGTCTTTTGATCTACATTGGTTTCTGTGAGTTCTGCCCTTACCCCCACTTGAAAACTAAAGCGATTGAATATTTTAGAAAAGATAAGATAAGCCGCGTGCACTTGTTCGTTATAGGCAAAATGATTACTTAACAGAGCATTATCAACCCATTCGGAAGTAGTATCGATGAAGTTTTGCAGTATATAATTTTGATCCATATTGCGTAAAGTGTATTTATATCCTATTTCAAAACGCATGGTTGTATCGAAAGGGTGAACATAATCCATTTGAGCATTCAACTGATTGTTGATAAAATCTGAAGCAACATTTTGTTGAATAGGATAAGAGATAGGGCTATAGAGTGGAGTATAATTCTGATGGGCTGTTATGTTGCCTTCATCTCCTGTATTTGGACTAAAAGAAATATCAGCTGTCAGCACTTGTTCTTTCTTTTTGAAGTTCTTACGATAGTTTAGGGTGAATTCCCAGGTATAGTCGTTCTCTGTTTCATTTTCTGCAGTTTCATAATAAGTAGAAAACAAGCTATTGATATCATATCCGCTACTTTTAAGCAAGCTACTTGAAGTGGAGACGTGTGAGTTATAACTTGCTGCTAAGGTTAGGGTTTGAGATTTACTTATAAAGAAATCAGCACCCAATTTGTATCCGACCGAATTGTTTTTTCTGTGTCCATTAGATTCTTCATGGAAAGAATAGGCAGTATCGCCAAAAGAGTTAGCTCTATCGCTCTTCGACCAATTGGTGTTGTTTCGAATTCCGCGATCGAAGCTCCCAAACACGTTTACTTTACCAAAGTTATAACTTAAATTTATGCTGCCATTGTATTTGTCACCCCAACCTGCATTCAGATTTACAATGCCATTCAGCCCGTTATTCATCTTCTTTTTAAGTTTGATGTTGATGATGCCCGACATTCCCTCTGCTTGATATTTAGCTGAAGGGTTAGTTATTAGCTCAATGGTTTCGATTGACGATGCAGGTATCTGGTCTAGTATGGCCTGACGGCTTGAACCCGAAAGGGTCGAAGGGCGGCCATCAATCAAAATAGTGATATTGCTGTTCCCTCTCAAACTCAGGTTTCCGTCGGCATCGATAGTTACTGAAGGAACATTTTGCAATACATCAATAGCTGAGCCACCAGCACTCACTAAACTCTTTTCGACATTCACCACCTTTTTGTCTAACTTAAACTCCATGGACTTTCTTTCGCTCACAATGTCAGCTCCTTTTAGGCTTGCCGAAGTTTCCATGAGTTTTATGCTACCCAAATTAACTTCGGGTTCTTCGGGTTTTATTGTAAATGATGGAAGGGTGATAGGCGAAAATCCAATGAAATTAATCTTCGCATAGAACTTTCCAAAAGGAACTTTCTCAATTATAAACTTCCCTTTTTTGTCGGTGATGCCTCCATTTACCATACTTGAATCTTTAACTCTAAAGATAACTACATTGGCATATTCGACTCCTTGCTTAGTTTTTTCGTCTATAACTACTCCTCTAACGACCCCTTGAGGAGAAGGTTTTTGCCCCATATTGCCGCCCCTGTTTTGTTGAGCATTGAGATGTAATGAGTAAAGTGTGATGAGGGAGATAAAATAGATTTTAAAGTTCAACTTCATAATTGTATGTTTTTATTTAAGAACAAAGATTAGGGATTTAATGTTGACGATTTGTGCGCTTTTCATTCGATTGAATTCATGTAATATGCCAATACTTTCGTACTGAAAACGAAAATCATTAGTCTATGTTCGGTTTTTTTATTTAATGATTGGTTTAAAAGTGCAATGTTAACTTTAAGGCTTAGACTGTGGTTAATTTGATTGGTTTAATTTGGTATGCTTATAATGTCCTTAAATATTCCATGAAATGATGCAGCCCCTTTTCCTTTTCTTCGTCGAATGGGTAGCTGATATTGTTTTTCAAATAGCTTATTGCTAAGGATTTTTCTATACGGGGGGGGTAATATTCTACTGATTCTGTTATGTGTTGAACTCCCCATTTGAGGGCAGCATTGAGGGCATTGATTTGCTCTTGAGCTATTCCTTCTTGTGCCACCCAAACTGCAAAGACAAAAGGTAGTCCACAATGCTGTTTCCATTGTTCGGCAAGATCGTAAACAAAAGGAAATTGATTTTCAAGACCGAATGTTTTGTCACCTATCAATACGACTGCATCATAATCAGCATAATTTTTGTTGATTTCCTTTTCGATGGGCAACCACTCAGGATTGATTTTCCAATAGTGCTGTGATAGATAACGAACCAAGCGAACAGAAGTGAGAGATTCGTTATCAAGATGAATTTGACGGATTTGTTCGAGTGGAGACTTACTATATAGGGCAACCGTGTGAACTTTTCCTATGGCTCCAATACAATAATCACTCACTATACCAAAACCAGGCAGCTGGATTAATCCCCCAACAGGTACTAATCCAAGTTGTGCTTTGCCTTCCTTTAGTAATTTAGTACAATTGGCAGGATGTTCGATTAGCAAATGGGCATGGGGCAATAATCCTGAATACTCTAAACCATAAAGGAAAGGAATGGTGTTAAGGTAGGATACAGCGGCGATGTTGATAGATTGCTCCAAAGCAAAGGTTTTATATTAGGGTGCAAAATTATATTTATTTTCCGAGAGCAAGGTTTAAATATTCTTAAAATGGTTTTATATTCCATATAATATCAATTTCACTAGCAAGGGGTGAACTTCCTTCTGTCGTGGGGATAGTTGTCACTACTACAGTTTGAGTGTTAACTGTCATAGTGCAAGTTTCCCCTGTCATAGGTGAAGATTCACGAGTTGTCCGTGAAGATTAATCCGTCTTCACAGAAGATTATCACGTCATAGGGGAAGTTTCACAAAGCAAGCGTGAAATACACTCTGCTTTTAAAAAAAGTACACGCTATCACAGAATAATCAGCTATTTCTAGTAATAATTGGTTAGTGTTATTCAGAAGTCAATAACTAGCTTGCATTTTAATAGGACAAATTTACCCCAATCTTCCCTTCCAAAAAAAGAAAGCATTTTCCTTATACATACCATCCTCTGGCTCCTGTCTGAATAGCCCATAAACTGCTGAGCCACTCCCTGTCATTGAAGCATACACAGCTCCTTTACTATATAAGTTAGATTTAATGGTCAAAATTATGGGATGTTTTGCTCCAATCACTTCTTCGAAATCATTAACAACCCTATATCTCCACTCTTCAATAGGTAGTGACTGAAGACTTCTTAAGGAAAAGGGAGGAGTTTTGGGCGTAAGCATAGAATAGGCTTCAGCAGTTGACACATGAAGATCGGGCTGCACAATGGCAACCCAATAGCCTTTAAGACTTAATATTATATTCTCAAATTTATTGCCTCTACCACTTACAAAACGAGGAGTATTGTTTACAAAAAAAGGACAGTCGCTACCGAGCATTGCTGAATAGTTTTCGAGTTGTGTGTTGCTCAGTCGAATATCGAACAATTTATTGAGGAGCTTTAGCATAAATGTGGCATCAGATGAGCCTCCTCCCAATCCACTTCCTATGGGTATCTTTTTCATCAGCGACATTTTAACTGGAACTATGTGGTGATTTTTGTGTAAAAGTTCCCATGCTTTCACACAAAGATTATCTTTTAAGCATCCAGGAATAGTATTTCCGAAAGTAGAAAATTCAAACTTATCATCCTTAGCAGGCATAGCCTCAACTGCATCGGATAAGCCGACAGGGTATAGTATACTTTCAATCTGATGGTAACCATCATCACGTTTTGAGACGACATGTAAACCAATATTTATTTTTGCATTTGCAAATAATAGCATATCAATTAAAATTTGTGCTGTCAAAGTTAGAACAAAATTGTAATTTTGGCATATTAATTCAAATTGGATTAAATATTTCTTCTTTGTGAAACTAAAGTTTAAAAAGTATGACAGAAAAAGAGTCTTCGAAAATACTGACTGCTTATGCAATAGAAGTATATAATTTGTATTAATCATTAATCATTCTAGGAAAATTTAAAGTATAAATATGGCAATACTCAATTCGGTTATATCATGGATAATGAAAAAAAGGATTCATCAGATTGAATTCTTTATGAAATATCCTCATGAAGTGCAAAACGAATGGCTGATGAAGCTTGTTGCTGCTGCACGTCAAACAGAGTGGGGCCATGCTTATGATTATCAGTCCATTCTAACTGCTGAAGAATTCAGCAAACGAATTCCTCTTAACGATTACGACACCATTAAACCTTATATTGAACGGGTGATGAAAGGCGAAGAAAATATATTATGGCCTTCTGATGTCAGATGGTTTGCAAAATCATCGGGCACCACCAGCGATAAAAGTAAGTTTATTCCTGTCACTCCTGAATCACTAGAAGAATGTCATTATAAGGGTGGAAAAGATATGGTCTCCTTGTATTGTAATAATTATCCCGATTCGCAATTATTTAGTGGAAGGGGTTTGGCTTTGTGCGGAAGTCATAAAATCAACGAGATAAACAGCGAAATGTATTATGGCGACCTTTCGGCCATTATACTTGAAAACCTTCCGTTTTGGGCGGAATTTATCCGAGTTCCCCAGAAGAGCATTGCTTTGATGGATGAATGGGAAAGTAAAATTGATATGATGGCAAGAGCCACCCTCAATCATAATGTTACCAATATATCAGGAGTTCCATCATGGACGCTTTTATTGCTTAAACGTATTTTGGAAATTACAGGGAAAGATAATATTTCGGAGGTTTGGAATAATCTCGAATTGTTTATTCATGGTGGAGTAAGTTTCGACCCTTATCGAGAACAATTCCGCAAGCTGATTCCGTCTTCATCAATGCATTATCTGGAAACCTATAATGCTTCGGAAGGCTTTTTCGGAATTCAGGACACAACTGATAGCCAGGACATGTTGCTGATGCTAGATTATGGGATTTATTATGAATTTATTCCGATGGATAAGTTTGATAATTGTAATTCTACAACAATCGCCCTGCATCAGGTTAAAGAAAACGTGAATTATGCCATGGTGATTTCGACCAACAGTGGTTTGTGGCGTTATATTATCGGTGACACCATAATGTTTAAATCACTTAATCCATATCGTATTCGCATTACAGGCAGGACTCGCAGTTTTATCAATGCCTTTGGAGAAGAACTTATTATTGATAATGCAGAGCAGGCACTATTGATTGCCTGTCAAAAATCTGCAGCGGTTATTACTGATTATACTGCAGCTCCAGTATTTTTCTCCGACGACCAAAAGGCTGCTCACGAATGGCTTATTGAATTTGAAAAGGAACCCGAAAATTTAGAATACTTTACAGAAGTACTCGATAATGCATTAAAATCAATTAACTCTGATTATGAAGCCAAACGATACAGGTGTTTGTTATTACAAAAACCAATTATTAAATCTCTTCCAATGGGAACTTTCTATCATTGGTTAAAGATAAAAGGAAAGTTAGGAGGCCAAAATAAGGTTCCCCGACTGAGCAATAACCGGATAATAGTTGAACAAATTCTTGAATTAGTAAAACAAACAAAATGAATTCATTGAAACTTCCACGTTTTTTGAGAGCCTTTTTTTTGTTCATAATGCTAACATTACCCTTTTCAATGTTTGCACAAACAAAAGTGCAACTTCAATTGAAAAAAGCTTTTATTGCCGATGACATTAGATGTGATAAATTCGGGATGCTATATGCCATCAAAGGATATACTATTCTGCAATATGATACATCCTTTCGACAGTTGAAGAGTTTTTCATCCAAATCATTTAGTTTAATTAGCTCTATTGATGTGAGCGATCCCTTTAAAATTTTGGTATTTGTAAGAGATTTTTCTAATCTTCAGATGCTAGACAATACACTTTCACCCACTACGAGCGAAATTAATATGACTTCTCTGGGTTTATTGCAGGTCGAATTGCTTTGTACGGCTTCCGAAAACAGTTTCTGGGTTTTTGATGCTGCTTCTTTTCAATTATACCGCTATAATTTTCATTTAAAGAAGTTGAACAGTTCAGGAGATTTAAGATTATTTATTTCATCAAATAGTCTTCCTTTAAAAATGATGGAATTTGATAATAAGTTATATGTTCTTTTCCCAGAAGAAGGGATTGCTGTTTTTGATGTATTTGGCACCTATATTAAAACCCTTCCATTTTTAAATGTAACAGACTTTCAGTTTTTTGCAGGAAGCCTCTTTATGTTAATTAAAAATAAACTGCTAAGCTACCATCTCTTTACCCTGGAACAAGGGGAATTTAGCTTACAAGAAAGCATTGCAAAGAAATTTTGCATCCATAAACAAAGTATTTATGTCCTCAGTTCTGATAGTCTTTCAACATATTCCATAAAATAATTCAGAAAAAGTGGATTGGAATCCAAATAAATTTATACTTTTGCAATCCATTAAAAAATTCAGTATAAATCAATTACTTAATTAAACACAACAAACAATGTTAAACCAATACGAAACCGTTTTCATTATGACTCCCGTTTTGTCTGATGATCAGATGAAGGAAGCGGTAAGCAAGTTTCAGAACTTTCTGAAAGACAAAGGGGCAGAGATAGTCCATGAAGAAAATTGGGGCTTACGCAAATTAGCGTATCCAATACAAAAAAAGAGCACAGGTTTTTATCACCTGATTGAATTTAAAGCTGCTGGCACAGTAGTTAGCGAGCTGGAAGTTAGTTTTAAACGCGACGAACGCATCATGCGCTGCTTAACAATTCGTCTGGATAAGCATTCAATTGCTTATAATCAGAAGAAACGCGATATTAAAGCTGCACAATCACCAAAAAAAGAGATTAATTTGTAACCCAAAAATCAATTCAAAATGGCACATCAAAGTTCAGAAATTAAATATCTAACTCCGATAGCAGTTGATATTAAAAAGAAAAAATATTGCCGCTTCAAAAAAAGTGGAATAAAATACATTGACTATAAAGACGCAGGATTCCTTTTAAAGTTCGTAAACGAACAAGGCAAGATTTTTCCTCGCCGTTTAACCGGAACTTCAACCAAATATCAACGCAAAGTGGCTAAAGCTATTAAAAGAGCTCGTCATCTTGCTTTAATGCCTTATGTTGCAGATTTACTAAAATAATCAGGAGATACATACCATGGAAATAATTTTAAAACAAGACGTTCATAACTTAGGTTATACGAACGATATATTAAAAGTGAAAAATGGTTACGCTCGTAATTATTTAGTACCTCAAGGAATAGCTATCGTTGCTAATGAAAGCAATCGTAAAATTCTTGCCGAAAACCTTAAACAGAAAGCTTTTAAAGAAGATAAAATCAGAAAAGAAGCACAAAGTTTGGCTACGAGATTAGAAAACATAACTGTTAAAATTGGAGCAAAAGCTGCAGCTACAGGAAAAATATTTGGTTCAGTGAATACAATTCAAATTGCTGAAGCAATTAAGGTACAACATAACATTGAAGTTGACCGCAAAAGAATTACTATTATGGGTGATACTATTAAAGAACTCGGTAATTACAAAGCAATGGTTAATCTTCATAAAGAATCGAAAGTAGAAATTTCCTTAGAAGTTTTTGGCGAATAAATTCTTAGATAAAACTCAGAACTACCTGCCATTATTGGCAGGTTTTTTTTTATAAAAATGATTTCAAAAAACTCTATAAAACATCTTAAGTCCTTGCAATTTGCTAAATTCAGGCAAATTTATCAGCAGTTTATCGTTGAAGGAGATAAGTCGGTGTTAGAGTTAGTTAAGGGTCCTTTTGAAATTATCGAAATATATGCATTAGAGGAATGGGCAACTGAAAATTCTTCTCACATTTTAGAATTTCCTGTACAAGTTGTGAATGAAAAACAATTGGAACAGATTTCTGGATTTTCATCCCCCAACAGAGTAATTGCTTTAGTCAAAATGCAAGATTTCGAATATGATGAAACATCAATTTACAATGAACTCATTCTGCTTTTGGATAACATTAGTGACCCAGGAAATCTTGGTACTATTATGAGAACTGCTGATTGGTTTGGAGTTAAAAATGTTTTTTGTTCAGAAAACAGCGTCGAATTTTATAACCCTAAAGTTTTACAGGCTAGTATGGGTTCCTTTACAAGAGTAAAAGTTTTCCATTTAAATTTAGCAGATTTGATTCGTTCCGCTCCACCACAAACAGTTGTTTATGGCACATTTATTGATTCCCCTTCAATCTATAACACTCAATTAAGTCCAAATGGTATGGTAATTATAGGAAATGAAGCTAATGGAATCTCTGCAGAGTTGAAATCATTGGTTAATCGGCCTATAAGTATTCCAAGGCATATTGAAACAGCAACTTCTAATTCACTCTCAACCAATCCCGAATCGCTCAATGCATCCATTGCTACTGCAATAGTAATTAGCGAATTAAGAAGAGTTAAAGCGCTTAACTCATGAATTCAGGAGAAGGAATTATCATATATAATCATCAATTTCTAAAACTGATATTGTTCATCTCTTTTTCCTTTTCAGTGATGTTTTCATACAGCGAAAACCTTGATACCACAAGGACAATTTTATGGGAAATTAAAGGTGATAGCGTTAAAAGTCCTAGCTATATTTTTGCTACTATCAGGGTTCAAGATAGAAGAATAAACCAATTCGACAGTATTGCCAAACTTAAAATATCAGAATGTAATGCATTTGCACTCGAGGTTATTGTTGATTTGGTGCCGCCACTTCAACTCCGAAGTCTTGTTTTAATGCAAAACAATTCAATCGAAAAATTACTTTCTAAGGATGATTTTAGCTTTGTGGAAAAGAAATACAAAGCATATACAGGCTTGAGTTTAGGTACATTTTCCAAGATGAAACCTTTCTTCCTGTATGCTCAACTTATGAAATATATTCTCCCTAAAGACTATAAAGAATCGTTTGATACTCAGCTATTGGCCTATGCTAAACGAAACAAAAAGAAGATAATAGAGTTAGAGAAATTTGAAAATCAGGTTAAAGCAATTGACAAAATCTCTCTTCAAACTCAAACACATATGTTGATTTTCGGCTTAAAAAATACCAATATTATTAAGAAGAATTTCGAAGATGTGCTTCAAGCTTATCTACAACAAGACATTAATGAAGTTTATAAGTTGAGTGCAGATACGGCTATTATGCCAACCCAATTTTTGGATGTATTTTTCTCAGAAAGAAATGAAAATATTTGCAACAATCTTATTGCAAGTATTAAACAGCAATCGACATTTGTTGTAATAGCTGGAGCTAATTTGATTGGGGAAAGAGGCGTTTTCAATCTTCTGCAATCGAAAGGTTATAGCATTAAGCCTATTTCAATTAATGCTACTCTGAAATAAACAAAACCTTAGGGCTGTTGTTATCATACATAAAACACATGAAGTTTTCGTTTATTATACTATCCATTTCACTTATTATCTTTAGCATTTCGGGCTATATCATTAAAAAATATTTAAAAAGAAAAGCTAGTAAGGTTTGCACCTCTACTGATTCGAGGGGGTTCGAGAAAAAAGGTTGTACTTGTGCTGAAAACAGTGCAACTTCTTGTCATAAATAATAGAATATTTTCCATAATCTGAATTTCATTTACGCTTTAGAATTTAAATATTTATCCCTTTTATGAAAAACACTCAACTCAGGGAGGTTCTAAGTTTTTTAGAAGAAAACAAAAATGCCAAGGCACTCGAAGGCATGAAACGATTTGCAATAGTTACCACTTCTGCATTTGGTGTTTCCTTGCCCTTGCTTAGAAAACAGGCAAAACTGTATAAAAACAATCATGAATTGGCTTTAGAATTATGGGAAACAGCGTTTCATGAAGCCCGAATTCTTGCCACCATTATTGATGACCCTTTAAAAGTAAACCCAGCGCAAATGGAGCATTGGGTAAAAGATTTTTATTCATGGGATATTTGCGATCAATGTTGTGGGAATTTATTCAGAAACACCCCATATAAATGGGAAAAAGCTTATGAATGGGTGAAGGATGAAAGAGAATATGTCAGGAGGGCTGGTTTTGTAATGATGTCGGGCATTGCCATTGGCGATAAAAAGGCTGACGACACCCTGCTTTTACCTTTTTTCGATGATATCATGACCTATTCTACCGATGAAAGAAATTTTGTGAAAAAAGCCGTGAATTGGGCTTTACGGCAAATCGGAAAAAGGAGTATGCTCTTGAATTTAAAAGCAGTTGAAATAGCCGAAATATTGATGAAATCGGAAAACAAAACGGCTCAGTGGATCGGAAAAGATGCCTATCGGGAACTCATCAATCCTTCGATTCTGAAGAATATTAAACACTGAAAGCATTGATGTAGCTGGCCTTTCAGAGTTTAATTCGGTAAAGCAAATAATGTGAAAAACATCCTTATTTGTAAATTGCTGAAAATTAATAATTTTTGCTATGAGGCAAAAAATATTTCGATTTTTTTCATTTCTCAGGCAACCTTTTGATAAAAATAATTGTCTTGAGGTATGAAAAACAATAAATCGTTTTATCTACAAAAAAAAAATTATTAATTATTAAAATCAAACTTATGGGAAAACAAGTTGTTAGCGAAGAAAAAGTTAAACAAACCCGACCATTAGTTATTGAAGACATGCCTTCAAAAGACAATGATTTAATAACTTATGGTCAGTCAAAAATTACTTTATTTGGTTCATCTACTTACATTTCTTCACCAAATCCAACGGTTGTTGTTGTAACAGGTCTTTTACAGACCTTTTCCACAGCACAATCTAATGTTAAACTACGTACTATTGGTCTTGCCTCAGTTCGCGATGTAGCTAAACTACCTCTCGAATCGGCTTTGCACTGTTGGGCTGCACAGGTTCAATGGACAGCAGATCAAAATCCTGCTCAGGCAGTTGCTATTATTGAGGCTCATGGCTACAGAACTCAAAAAGTGTATGTTTCGAATAAAAAACAGTTTGAAGCAAAACATGATGTTTCTGGAGCGGTTCTTCTTATTATTAAATCGCATGGGAAAAATACTTATTACGAAAGGCAAATTAGTACTGATGGTCATACATGGACAGATATCAAAGGAGATATGCTCTGCAGATATTTGCATACAGGATTGACTCCGGGTACTGCCTATTATTTCCGTTATCGTGCCACAAGAGGTGGTGAAAAAACCGATTGGAGCCAATATATTTATTTTATGGCTATCTAAAAAGCCTCCTCAAATCAGCAATATTTTCATCCTTTGAAATGTTAAAATATTGCAAGTGTTTTATATGTAGCTGAATTCATGTTAATTACCAACTAAAAAATGTGGGAAGAAATCTAGATTTCTTCCCACATTTTTTAAATTTCTTCCGAACATTTCTAGATTCTTTCATCCCAAATTTAAACTTCTTCTCCTTCTATCTTGATTTCTTCTGAATAAATCTAAATTTCAT
>CAIXTV010000215.1 GCA_903922465.1 uncultured bacterium | reverse complement strand
TTATAAGCTGGCATAATTTGTTGTTTTTTTATATTTTCGCTTACTCTGTTCAGTTTTCAGCTTCCCTGTTTTCTGCAAATTTTGTTTGTCAGTCCGTCAAACCCTGTCGTTGTTTACGGTCTTCCTAACATAGCAGGTAACTTGTTTACACCCAGCATACTTTTACCCAAAACTTACGACAAGCCTCCCAATTTGGGTAGGATAGCAGTAAGTTTCTTTGTAAATGTATTACGGTTATCATCCGCAAAGATACTTTAATTTAAATATCCAAATCATCTAAAGGACTTTTTATTTCACTTATTTTTTTACTACTCACATGGGTATAAATCATTGTAGTTTTCGGATTACTATGTCCAAGCAATTCTTGTATATATCTGATGTCGGTTCCTGCTTCTAATAAATGAGTTGCAAAACTGTGTCTAAGTGTATGTAAGGTTACATGCTTTTTAATATTGCATTTGGCAACAGCATGTTGCAATACCTTTGCGGCGCTGCCTTCAGAATAAGGTCCTCCATATTGCCCTTCAAACAAATATTCTTTAGGCTTCCAATCATCGTAATATTTTCGTAAAAGCAAACGTAATTTATCCGAATAAGGAACATATCTGTCTTTCTTTCCTTTGGCAAGTCTTATTTTTATTAATTTCCGCTGCTTATCAATGTCGTTTATTTTCAGCGAAAGAGCTTCTCCTATTCGCATTCCACAACTATATATTATGCTTAATAATGCTTTATGTTTACTATTATTGCTTGCATTAATTATTTTCTGCACTTCTTCTTTGCTAAGCACATCCGGCAAACGCGATTCTTTAAAAGGAGATTGAAGTTTTTCGATATCCATTATTGTATCGCCACATTGACTATAAAAGAGTTTAAGTGCACCTACCAATCCACGCTGAAACGAAACTGAAAGATTATGAGCAATAATTACTTCATGATTATATTTTTCAACTTCTTTAACTCCAAGTTCCCTATAGGATAAGGGTTGATAGTATCTGAAAAATTGTAAAGCCTGATTCAAATAATTTTTCACTGTTTCGGGGCTATATCGCTTTTGTTCCATCCATAATGTAAAGTATTCTAAAGCTTTTGATGTTTCCTCATCAATTGAAGCATATCTTATTTCATTTTGTTTTTGTTTTCGTTCAACTAATTGTGCTTTTAATTGCGAAACATCAATAATGGCAATCCCATTTAATTTTTCCTTTAATAATTTTATTATTTGCTTGTTCAAATTGAAATGCCATTGTTTTTTACTATAGCTCCAACTTGCACCAGGTATAGTTTTTATTATATCTACAATTGTTCTGTTATATGGAAATTCGGCAAACAATCTTTCGTTGCCTTCGTATTCTTGCAAAGTTAAAATAAGAGTTTCCATTATATTATAATTGATAAGCATCCCAAAATTACAAATAATTCAATTCATAAAAACATTCCCCCATTCTCAACTGTCCATTCTCAATTGTCCATTGTCAATTTTCCATTCTCAACTGTCAACTGTCCATTCTCAATTAAAAAAGGCTCCCTCATTCAGAGCAAGCCTTCTTCCTAATGCCTACAGCCTAAATGCCTACAGCCTAACACCTAAGGCTTCTTCTTCAAAATCACATCCTGTTGCACTTTCATTCCTCTATTAATTTTCAGTGTAATAATCACATCAATATAATCAGGATGACTATATTTAAAGCGATATAAACCCGCACGAAAAATTTCATCCTTATAGTTCCCCAAATTATCAGAAACGACAGCCTTGCGTTTAGGCAAATCCAAATTAACCATCTGTCCACCAATTATCGGATCGCCGTTTTCGGCAGACATAACACCAAAAATACCCGTATGATGCGTAGGCAAATCCGTTATCCCACTCAATTCCCTCAAAGCTTTCGCAAAATCAGGATGAGCGTCAACAAAAAATGAAGCATCATTATATAAATTCTCAAAATCATAATCAAATATCCCATCCTGTATCCTCTTTACATTTCTCAAAGCAATACCCTTTGCTTTGCGGGCATTTATTGGCATACCCAAAAACCCTTCAACTAGGGTCAGTTTGGCTCTTCCCGCAGTAATAATGCCGCTTGTTATGCCAGTTATAGTTGTATAAGTAGAATCACTAGACAGTAAAGCTTCCGATTTATTAAAAATATTATTACAAAAAGGCACAACCCCCGAAAGAGGATATTTTGTCAATTTGTTTTCAGTAAAATTAAAATATGCTTTAACGTTTTTATCATTTATTTCGCGTGCATAACGCAACGAAGGCGAACAAATTTTTTCAAACATATATTTCCCCAAAACACCTCTTGCATTGTTTTGGTTCTCAGTTATTCCTTTTATATCTAACTCAGCTTTTCCAATCTCGATATTCATTTCAGCAGCTTGAGCAATATAATGATCAGAATCAGTATCAGTTGTATCATTTGTTTCAATAATAGCAACATTGTCAGGGTTCGTTAAAAAATCAACTCCATTGTTGATTGTTGTAGCTTTTTCTTTTAATGATTTATCCATTTTAATTAATTTTAAAGGTGACTAAATGTATTTAACGCTACAAAAATATAAAGAAGAATAATACCAATTACGTTCATGAAAAAATAATTTAACCCTACTTCAAAAAAAATCCGAAAAACTCGAATTTTCATAAATTCACAGAACATTTTCATACAAGAAAATAATTACATAATATTTCATACTCCACAGTCATTCAAATTCATCAGAAACCACAAATCTATTAATCACCATAATTTTGTTTTAAATTTTAATCTGCGAATCAGTGGCAATTATTTTTATTTTCAGAAACAACCATAATAAACCCTAAATCACCAAATCATCAAATCATCAAATCACCAAATATGTATTCTCGTCCACAAAAAACACCCACATTTTTCGTCAGTTTATCCACATGATTCGTTCGATCATGGTCATGATTCGCTCGGCCAACTACGTTTTTCGCACGGTTAACTACAGTTTTCGCTCGGCTAACTACAGTTTTCGCACGGCTAACTACGTGTTTCGCACGGCTAACTACAGTTTTCGCTGAACTAACTACACGATTCACCAACACATGAACAACATTAAGCACACAATATCAATATATTAACCCGAAAGCCTAAATATCCAAACCCCTAAACCCCTAAACGCCTAAACCCCTAAACCCCTAAACAGCTATCTAGCTATATCAACTTCCATCTTCCCTTTCACTTTCACCTGACAGCCTAAACGCCAGCCCCGACTAATTTCTTCATCCGTCAACATGCTTTTTTCTATCACCCTAATGCTGCCACCCCCTTTAGTCACGCGGCATTTGCATTTTCCACAACTCCCTCCTCCCCCACAACTCGAAGGCAAATATATTTTTTGCTCCGCAAGCCCTATCAATAATGATTTCCCTCTATTTATGCTAACAATCCGATTATCCTTAATCTTGATTTTCACTTTAGAGAAGAAAGGTTTCCGACCCATAAGCCCCCAAACCAGCATCGCAACAGCAGCCAAAAGCATACCGAACAATATCATTCCTTTAATTCCTATACCCTCCATATATTTAGCTTAATTTTGTTTACTTTTGACCTGCCGAAAATCAGCATTAATTCTATTTTCGAAATTAATAATATCACCATGATTATATTGACACAAAGATACTTTATTCCTTCAAACAAAAACTTCTTAATGCTGATGTTTTGTTTGATAGCTTCATTAGGCATCCTTCAATCTGAGCCTCATGCCGCTAATATTCAGGGGCAATCACTCCTCACTCCCGACGATTCCGATTATTATAACAAGACCTATATCCCTTATGACGACGGGGTTTATGACAATCAAATTAAAACCGTTCTGCTTCACAAATCGGGCTTCGAACTTTCGCAACCTATACTAAGCCTTAATGGAAGCGAAACCCTCCTGCTTTCGTTTGATGAGTTGGGCAGCGATCTTAAGAAATATCGTTACACCTTGCTGCATTGCAATGCCGATGGTCTTCCTTCGCGTCTCCTCAAAAACGAATATATTGATGGATTTACCGATAACGAAATCAGCGACTATGCCTTTTCATATAATACCACCGTGAAGTTTGTGCATTATGCAACCACCTTTCCCAACGATAATTGTAAGATTTTGCGTTCGGGATGTTATTTTGTATTGGTATATGAAGATAAAACACCCGACAAATACATATTGATGAAGAAGTTTTGGGTGCTCGAACCTTCCATTAGCATTCAGGCAACAGCCAAACAAGCCAATTTAATTGAAGAAAGAAAATATAAACAAGAAGTGAATTTCTCTCTTAATTTAGGCTCCTTCAGAGTGAACGACCCTTCAAGAACCCTTAAGGTATTTGTCACTCAAAACGGACGAAAAGATTGTTCGAAAGACCTTAAACCCTCAATGTATAAAGGCAATGTGCTTGAATATATTTATGAAAGTGAAGACTTGTTTGATGGAGGCAATGAGTTCCGCCACCTCGACCTGAAAAGCATTAAACACAATACCGATCGTGTGCTACGAACCGATTTCGACACAGGTTATTATCATATTTTCCTCAAACCCGACGAAAAGCGCACCTTTAAAGTGTACGAAACTGATGATGACATTAATGGGAGGCTGTTAATTAAGACTGAAGAAGGGAAAAACACCAACACCGAAAGCGAATATGTGTGGGCCTATTTCAATTTGCCCATGGCTAGTCCTGTATTAACGGGTAATGTCTATTTGCTCGGAGCAATTTGCAATTGGCAATACAACAAAACTTCGCTGCTGCATTACGATTATAGACATCAATGCTACAGCACCCGCTTATTGCTTAAACAGGGATATTATAACTATCAATATGTGGTGCTCGAAACCGGAAGTAAATGTGCCGATGTTGCTTTTATTGAAGGGAATCACTACGAAACTTCAAATGAATATAATATTTGGGTCTATTATCGTTCCAATGCTGAAGACTATGATCAATTGATTGGATTTACTACCATTCAGTCGAATCAGTAGGGGGAAATATCATTAATAGTACCGTCATTGCGAGTCCCCATTCCTACGGCACACCAAGTTTTATGACATGGAGAAGCTAATATATTGCACTAAATGATAATATGAGCGTCATTGCGAGGGTTCCTCCCGAAGCAATCTTTGATATTGAGATTGCTTCGTCGTTCCTCTTGGCAATGACGTTTCAAACAATCATTTGCAGGAATAAACAACAGGAATTAACGCTACCTTTCCGGCTAAGGAAATCTTGATTTAAGAAGATTTACTCGTATCTCAAAGCTTCAATTGGGTCAAGATTGGATGCTTTATAAGCAGGATAAATTCCTGAAATCAAACCAACAATAAGACAGAGCAGCACTCCACTTATTATCCATATCCATGGGATAATAAAACCGCTTCCGGTGAGCAATCCTATCAGATTTCCGATTAATATCCCTAAGATAATGCCTAAAAACCCACCCAACTGACCAATAACAATGGCTTCAATCAGAAACTGATTTCGAATGATTTGTTTGGTGGCGCCTAATGCCTTACGCACTCCTATTTCTCTTGTTCTTTCGGTAACTGACACCAACATAATATTCATTAAGCCAATGGCAGCTCCCAAAAGGGTGATTAATCCTATGATGGTAGCAGCTAGAGAAACATATTTAAGATTATCAATCAGCATTTTCACCACATTATCACTCTTAGTAATTTCGAAATCGTCGTCTTCACCAATAGGAATCTTGCGAATCACCCTAAACATGCCTGTTGCTTCACCAATTGCAGGCTCCATTTGTTGTGCCGAAGAAGTCATAACACTTATAGTGAAAGACATGTCGGGTCGCGAAAAGTTTTGGCGAACATTAGTCAAAGGAAGCATACAGTTTTTATCACCACTAAAACCCATACTCGAGCCTTTAATCTTTAACACTCCAATAATAGTGTATTTGGTGGGTCCAATGCTAATAATTTTACCAAGGGGTTCCTCCTTCTTTTTGAATAAAGTTGTAGCCAATTCCCCTCCAATAATCACTAAATTGGTACCAAGATTAATTTCTGTTGGGGTGAAATTTCTTCCTTTTTCAATTTCAATTCCAGAAGTGCTAACATAATTCTCAGTAACACCAACTATAGCGATATTGGGGTTGGTCTTAATTGATTCGAACTTAACAGTAGCCGTTCCAGTGGCAAAAGTAGATATAGAAGTAATGGCAGGATAATTATACAACTCTTTAAAGCGCATGGCTTCGTCAATAGTAATTTGTTTGAATTTCTTTTGCTGATGATGATTGTCACCCATATGTATATTAAGGGTCCTATTGCGGATAGTAAAGGTATTGGAACCCATCATAGTAAAATTATCGCTAATAGATGATTTTATGGAATCGATGGCCGTAAGTATGCCCACTAATGCCATAATTCCAAACGAAATAATAAGCACCGTGATGATGGTTCTAAGCAAATGACTCCTGATAGAGCCTAATGCCATACTAATATTTTCTTTTACCAATACTTTCATATTCTATCTCAGCTACAATTACTGCAAAAATAGATATTTAGATTTAATAATTGAAAATACTTTAAGGAAATTTTCTTTTAAAGAATATTAATGACCAGCGAAATCACAAACGACCAAAAGCAAACGGATAGTAAAAGCAATGGTATAGTGAGGCGTTTATTTGAATAATACCGTTGTGCAATCAATGTACCTATAGGTATTGACAATAATATAGGAGTAAATATAGCAACCCCAAACAAACCAAAGTTTGACCTAAGTCGAACCAATAGCTTATTTCGAAAAGTAAAGATTCTCTTCTTTTTCTTTGAACGTTTGAATATCATAAACTTAAAACCCCATTTCTTTTCCATCTTTTTGAAGGAAGAAATAATTAGTGCACTTAAGAAATAGAAGAAAAGAACCCCGGAAATCCCCCCTAAAGAAGTAAGAACGAAGGTTTCTATAAAGTTATAGCCATCATATGCCGATAAAAATGGGGCGAAACCAAATTTCACTCCACTCATTAGAAAAACTACTATGAGTTTATAAAAAGGGATTGTGTGTGCTGAAATTAAAACCATGAAATTAGGCTGCAAATATAATTATAATAAACGCATCAGGAAGTATTTTATTTTTCCCTAATATATTTTTTTAGATTAAACAGCTTAAAGACCAAAGTGTTTACTGCTTCTGAAAATAATTCCATTGTAAAAACAAAGCATCCTTACTTAAGAAGACAAAACGGGATTAGCCTCTATAATTTCGAGATTAATGTATTGATGAAATCGAAAAAACATTTTGTCCGTTTTCTTTAATTGCATTCATTGCAGCTTGATTTTGCATTACCGAGGGCCCCCAATAATTCAAATCATAGACTTGTGGTTGATTGAACCAATTATTAATATTCATCATCAAATTAATTTGAGTGGTTGCATTTTTGCTTATGCTAAATGCAGAATTGGGTAAACTCACCCTAAAATAATTGTGAACAAACCCAATAATTGAATCCGGATTCGTTGTTGTCCCTGAATAAATTTGTCCTTTTCCAAGATGCAAATTAAAGGCTTCAATTGAAGTATCAGGTTTTCGCCATTTGCCATTAAACATCATATAATGATAGCCCCCTCCTAAAACTTCTGGCCAAAACATATTCACTTCGGGGGGATTAAGAAAGAAGTTTGATTGATTGCGAATTTCACTTAAACCAAAAATAAACGAGATAGAATCGTAATTACCTACAGGAATAAGATCTGTTATGTCCCATTCTAAGGAGTTTTGAACATCTAAATCTACATAGTGAATTGAATTATTATCGCTTATAAGTATCGAATTTCCACCATTGATGTAAATTCTTGCATCAGAAATAAAATATTTAAGTTCATCTACTTCATAGGCATTAGCGGCTGCATTTTGATATATAATTGAATAGCGCTGCAGGCTGTCAGCATCAACTTTATGAGAAAACCTTAACTGCAATTTCCCATAATCCTTTTCAACAAGAGGTTTTTCTTTTTCACAGGAGAATAGAAAAAGGCTTAGAATAAAGAATATTAAAGGAAATGTTTTCAAGGCAAATTTGATTTCTACAAAATTATAAATAAATCTCAGATTAAATTGAAACCAAAAAGCATTATTTTTGTTTCCATAGATAGAAATTCTAATTTTGTAAAAAAATACTCTACAATGAAACAAATAGTTGAAACTACATGGAAAGGTAAAATGGCGTTTAATGCCAATGTAAGTGGTCATAATATTTTAATGGATGCTTTGCCTGAGAACGGAGGCGAGGATAGTGGTTCAAGACCGAAACAGCTAATGATGGCTTCATTGGCAGGATGTACAGGAATGGATGTAGTTTCAATATTAAAAAAAATGCATATTGAGCCCGAAGGTTTTGATATTATTATTGAGGCTGAAATGACGGAAGAGCATCCAAAACATTATACCCAAATGCATATTATTTATCAGTTCAAAGGTGAAAACTTGGATTTTGAGAAACTTAAAAAAGCTATCGATTTATCCCAAGAAAGATACTGTGGAGTATCTGCAGTTTATAAGCAAGCAATGGGAATTACGTATGAAATCAAAATAATCAGTTGAGATTCTGCCCTTAACAAATGACTATTTGACAGCCGAATGACTAATTATTCAATTAATGCTATAGTTGCGGAGGATTAAAGTAAATCTTCTTCGCGTTTATTTCCAAAAGCTAAATCGCCGGCATCACCAAGACCCGGAACAATATAAGATTGAGCTGTAAGTTCATCATCAACAGCACCTGTCCAAAGGGTATATTTCATTCCTGAAAGATTACGTTTTACATATTCTATCCCATGCAAACTTGCTATAATAGAAACTATATGTATGTGAACTGGAGTGCCATAGGTGAGCAGTTGTCTTAATGAAAGCACCAAGGAATTTCCAGTTGCCAACATAGGATCTACAAGGATAAGAGTTTTGTTTTGTAGAGGTGGGCAAGAAACATATTCGATTTGAATATCGAATTTCCCACTTTTATGATGACGCCTGTATGCAGAAACAAAAGCATTATCAGAACGATCAAAGAAATCTAAAAAGCCTTGATGAAATGGAAGTCCTGCTCTCAAAATACTTGAAATTACCGGTTGATTTTGGAGGACATTCATTTCAGCAACTCCCAGGGAAGTGGTTACTTCCTTGTGCTTATATTCAAGTTTTTTACTTACTTCATAAGCAAATATCTGGCCTAAACGTTCAAGGTTTTTTCTAAAACGCAGACTGTCGGTTTGTATGTTAACATCTCTTATTTCGGAAATAAATTCGTTAATCAAAGAGTTGTTCTCGCCCAAATTATGTATCATACCGTATTGTTTTAATTTGTTTCCAAATATAAAATTTTAATGCAAACGGAATACCTTTTGTGAAAAATAAATTCACTTTTTGTGTAGACATAGAGTTTATTTGAATTTTCTGTAAACCATAAACAGGAGGTTTAAAGGGAAAAACAAACGATTTGCAAAATAGGTTTTATACTGAATTTTCTTTGCTCCAAAACTACTATAAAAACGGGCTAAACCATGATTATTAGAACCTTCGAAGTCAAGTATCAAGTCTTCATTTGAGTATTTACGAATAAAATAATCGATAAGAAAAAACATGGCTTTTGCATCCCTGCCTTCATCACTGTTGCCAGAGAAAAGAAAAATATACCGATTGTTGTGTTTAACAAAAAAAGCCCCGGCTAGGAGTTGATTATTGGCATCATTCACTCCTAATGAAATTGCTTTGCCTTTATCAAGGATGTGATTCATTAGTTGATGAAGGGTTTTATAGTCATTTTCTTTAAAACTACGAATTTCTTTGCCTTTATCTTTTCTAAACAAATCTATTATATTTTGCGAAGGAATTCCTTCAACAACAGTTAAATGATTTCCTTTAGCTTCATGAAGATTCCGACGGGTGTTGGATGAGAAAGCCTCGTGCAAAAGCTTATAGTCATGATGTAAATCTAAAATGTAATTTTTATTAATTTTACAATCAATATCCCTGTCATCAATAAAGTTTTGCGAGTTTAGGTTGATATCAATCAATGCGTATTTCTTTGGAATTGCTTTAATAAAAGCATGTATTCTATCAGAATTCAACACATTTGTTGAAAAAACTCCTAACTGCTGAGCAAAAAAAGGCTGATAAGTGTATTGAATAAAACCTTTTTTTCGGAAAGGCAAAGGGAATACCGATTCGTAGTCATTTTCTATCAAGGCATTCCATTCATCACATATTAAATCGAGATACCAAGAGTAGGCATACACTAATCCGTTTGTTGAATTATCGATGCATTTATCCCATTTTTCCCTATCAATCACCTCATGGCTAACATATTTTATCATGACTAAAGATTTTAATTATTTGCTGCGAAAAAAATTCAAGCATTCATATTTGTAATTCAAATTCAAGGTTATTTCAATAGATTAAATAAACAGTTTTATCGCTTAATATATAAATCAGAAGGCAAAGGAAATACAAAAAACGACATTCATTCCAGACTACAATGAAACAAGCCGAAAATCATTTCTGTTTCCCATTTTATTCTTCTTTACATATTTAGCTCGATTGGAGCATTTGTTCGAAAACATTTCTCCAACCTATCCACCGACCACTTTCGCTTAAAGATTCGTTGTGCCAAAGGCTGATTAGTGTTCCATTAACCTTTGTGCATTCCTGAATAAGAGGCGTAATGTGACTCATAGCCAGAGAAGCATCAATTTCATAATAGTCTCTAAGTGTCCCATCCATAATAGCAAAGGGGTAAACCAGAAGCTGGGTTTCCTTGTCCAATTCTATATCATAGAAATGAAAAGGAGTGCAAATACTTGCCCTAAAACCAATTTCAGAAGCATATCCCATTGAGTAATCGTTTTGGATTCCAAAGTTAATCAAATTTTTATAGGTAGCAGGAAATTCTAACATTAAAAAATGTTGACGGCTATGAGTAATTTCTTTATGTAGTATTTCAGAGAGTCTTTCTATTTCTTGTCCGAGCTTTTCGTGAAAGGTGTTGGAAGCAAATGAAGGATGGATTCCTACGTTAGCATAATCTCCGATTTGTTTTATTAATGAGTGAAATTTCAGATTATTAAAAGGAGTGTTTTTATCCATTGTTCCATAATCTGCAAGTAGAATAAAATAAATAGGATTGAAATTATATTTCTTTTGAAGGTCTAATAAGTACGAATAAGAATCGAAAGGGTCGGGTTCTTTATTTAGGAGTACCCTAAGGCGTTGGGTGAATTCGGGGAGGTTTCGCCTGACGAGAGATTTATAGAAACCCCCAAGGGTTCTTATTAAGCCCTTATTTTTATAAACCCAAGCCAAATCGATGTCGATGGTTGGGGTGTGAATATATTTTCGGGGAGGAAATTGAAGATTTGGGTAAGTTTTCAAAAGGACTTCCTTTAACATTTCAGCCCAATGATTTACCATTGGCTTTTGGAGGAAATTGTTTTTAAAAGCCAGGCTACTTTTAGGAGAATATCGTCCGAATTTATCTTTGATAGAGGGTAAATACTCTTCGTATCGACTTACTAAATAAAAAGTCGCTGAAAAAATATCGAAAGGTAGGCTTGCTTGCTTATCGTGAACAGAGCATATAATAGGCTGGTTTTCAAATTCACCAACCAAGACTTCCAATGACTTGATATTGCTCTCAAACAATAAATTAGTGGAGCAAATATAAACTTCACTTTCGGTGCCTCGTGAAGAATAGTTGAGTTTAGGGCCATTATAGGAACTAAATTCATCGGGTGAGGAGGTGAACTGAGTTTTAAGTCCTAAGATGTTTTCGCAAATCAGCCTTATGGCAAATTGGGCTCGATTGGTAATCCTGGGAATATAAACCAGCAGCATGGATTGGAGTATTACTTTTCGATATTTATTCGTGCATCAACAGCAACAATACTTTCGGGGTTTCCTAAGAGTGGATTTACATCCATTTCTGAGATTTCGGGGGCTATTGAAACCAACATACTGAGCCTGATAATGACATCAATAAAGGCTTTTTCGTTAACTCCTTTCATCCCACGAGTTCCCTGAATTATCTTATACCCTTTTAAGTTCCGTAGCATACTTTCTGCTTCGGGATGTGAAACAGGGGCAAGTGCCACTGAAACATCTTTCAACACTTCGATGAATACTCCGCCTAAACCACACATAATCAAATGGCCAAATTTCTCTTCTCTTTTAATGCCAGCAAATAATTCGGTGCCTTTGTGCATTTTTTGTATTAAAACTGCAGTAGTATCTTTTATTTGTATCATCCTTTCAAACTCTTTTGTCACTTGTTCTTCGGAATTTACATTGATAACCACACCGCCTACATCAGATTTATGGACGGGGCCCACGACTTTCATTACAACAGGAAACCCCATTTCGGTGGCAGCACTTATGGCTTCAGAAGTGGAAGAAACAACGCTTTCGGCGGCACGGGGGATGCCAACGGCATCCAACAAACTGCTCACCCCTTCTGGCGATAGATAGCCATTGGAGGCTGCATCAACTATTTTTCGAATGCTAACATTATCGATGGAGGGCAAATCTAATGAATCCTCGGCTGGCAAAGGGGTGTTCCATACTTTGGCCAAGGCATTTCCCAAACTTACTTCGTCGGAAAAATTAATTCTTCCTTTCGAAATAAACTCTTTAATTTCTTCTTTAGCAGTAACAATTGAAGGTAAAACAGGGAAAATAGGTTTGGGTGATGTTCTCATTTTATAATGCAGCAGCTGATAAACATCGAAGACAGGAAACAATCCCGGGGTGCCAAAGATAACGACCATCGCATCGATATTATCGAAATAGGCATTTACATAATCAATAATTATGGCTAATTGTTCTGCAGTTCCTGTTGCCAGAAAGTCGATGGGGTTTGCTACTGATGAACCAGGGAAAAGCTTTGAAAGAAGTTCAATACTTTTATCTCCATCGATATGAGGAACATTCATATTGCCATTCGAAAGCGCATCGGTCAGCATTACGGCTGGTCCGCCAGCATGGGTGATGATGGCAATGTTTTTACCTGTTAAAGGAGGATGTAAAAAGACAGATACTACTGCAATAAGTTCTTCTCTGCCATAGCAACGCACTATGCCTGCTTTGTCGAAAAGGGCTTTAACAGAGACATCTGAACTAGCCAAGGCGCCTGTGTGAGATGAAGCAGCTCGGCTTCCTGCCTCTGAAGCTCCTGCTTTTACGGCTGCAATGCGGCAACCTTTCCTGATAAGGGAAGATGCATGCTTAAGTAGCTTTTGTGGATTACTTATGGTTTCGATATACAACAATTTGACCTTAGAGCTTGTGAGGGGATCGAAAGAATCATCGAGGTAAGCCAAAATTTCTTCAACTCCAATTTGAGCAGAGTTGCCTACAGAAAACACATTTGCAAACTTCAACCCTTTCGGAATACCCGATTCCATTATAAAGCAAGCAGTTGCACCTGAACCTGAAATAAAATCACATCCATGAGGGTCGAGCAGAGGGATGGGATAAGTGAAAATGCTATGATGTTTTTGGGTGAGTATCCCCACGCAATTGGGACCAATCAGACATCCATTTACTGAATGTATTTCGGCAACAATTTTTTCTTCCAATCTTTTTCCTGCTTCATTTTCTTCGCTAAAACCGGCCGAAAGTATGATAAAAGCACGGGTGTTTTTTTGTTGGGTAAGGATTTCAACGCTTACGTGGCAATACTTAGCGGAAATGGCCAAAATTGCCAAATCGACATTGGGTAATAAACTTAAATCGCGAAAGCTCTTAATCCCCTGAACCTCGTCTTCTTTTGGATTCACCACATAGAGTTCGCCTGTGTAGCCTCCATTAATAATATTCTTTAAAATCTTTCCGCCTGGCTTGGTAGTATCGTTAGATGCCCCTATTACAACTATGGATTGAGGGTCTATTAATTGCTTATTAATCATGAATGAGTATTTGAATTACAAAGTAAAGAAATAATTTCGAGATTTCGACTGCAAACTTTAGATTTCGACTGGGGCTACATTAAATAACAATATTAAAGACAGCTCAACACAACTACTAATGAGAGAAATTGATGAGCGCCCTTTATTTGATTTGCTGAAGGCGAGCTAATAATAAATGAGGGAAAAGAAGATTGCTTTATTCTTATCTTTATCAGACTTAATGCTATAGCTATCGAAACAAAAAACTTCAATTTGGGAATTATGTACAAAAAACTAATGTACTGATTACACAAATAAAGTCAACAAATGGTGCTGATAGTTTTTCTATCAAAATAAAATCCCGGAATTTTCTCAATAATCTTGTTTGTTAACTTAAAGGGCGAACATTATTAAGCATTAAATTATGATCGTTCTAAATTGAATCTTATACTTATGAGTTTAGACGAAATAAGTGAAACAATGTGCGAAAATAAGAAACACATGTGCAAAACATCGGCAAGTATTTGCAGAAATCATAAATACACTATTAGGCGATCCGGGTGCAAAAGCGGGCGCAGTTTTTGCTTAAGCGAGCGTTGCGCCTGCACGTGCAGGCAAGACGGCTGCAGTGCAGGCTAAGTGTCTGCTTAATCGGGCGCCATGCCTGCACGTGCAGGCATGGCGCTTGCTCGTGCAGTTATGGCGCCTGCTTTGCAGCGATGGTGGCTGCTTATGCAGTAAAGGTGGCCGCACATGCACCTGACCCACCCGATTGTGTATTTATGACATTCGCATATGAAGTAGTGGCCATTGCTTATGCAGCAAAACTGTCTGCTTATGCAGTAATACTGTCTGATTGTGCAGTGATGATTTCTACTTGTACAGTGATGATTTTTGCTCGTGCAGTGATGATGTCTACTTGTACAGTGATGATTTTTGCTCGTGTAGAAATGCTATCTGCATCTGCAGAAATCATTTCTGCAGATATGGGAATGATGTTTAAAATTGCGTTTCCCCCAATGTTATCAATGGTTCTTTAATCGTATGGCGATAAAATATATCGAGTTTTCCCATTATGAAAATTCGAAATTGTCACCCTTCGATGGGCGCTTTTAATCAAAAATGAAATAAAACGAATTTCCACCTTCAAAAAGTGAAATTTATGTACGAAAATCAATTTTACGATGTAATTTTGCTATCGTTAAAACATTGCATTTTTCGAGAAAATGTTTGCAAAAAAACGAGGGAAAACTATTAAATATGGAACATAGAATTGTAGAATTACCACTTACCAAACTGATAGGGAAACGACTTACAATGTCATTAGCTAACGATCGCACCTATGAATTATGGCATAGTTTTATGCCTCGACGTAATGAGATAAAAAACAATGTAGGCAGCGATTTAGTTTGTATGCAAATATACAATCCTAGCCTCGAATTTATCAATTTCAATAAGGATACTGAATTAGAAAAATGGGCAGCCATAGAAGTTTCAGACTTCTCGAATGTCCCACAGGATATGGAAACTTATACGCTTCAAGGGGGATTATTTGTGGTTTTCAATTTCAAAGGCGGCGCAAAAGAATTCTCAGAGGCATTCCAATTTATCCTAACAAACTGGCTGCCCAATTCTGTTTATGAAGAGGATAAAAGGGAGCACTTTCAGCTATTAGGCGAAAAATACAAAAACAATCACCCTGATTCGGAAGAAGAACTTTGGATTCCAATAAAACGAAAAAAATAAGCTCTGACTTTTGATGGTTGTTTTATCAGAACAAACTCACTAAGCCAAAGTGTATCTTCGAATTTTTAATGCTTAAAGATGAATTGTTTTCAGCTCCTAAAGAATAATACACCGAAAATATTCCTGCCCTTGTTTCGAAACTAAGCCCCGCACCAATTCCCCAGGGCAAATCATGTTTAAGCTTTCCTGCGGTAGTGCCCTCATAATAAGCTCCGTTCCAATATAAACCCAAGTAAGAATTCTGATCTAATAAATAGCGAAATTCAACATTAAGTATGCTATAGGCTGAAGCAACGATAGATTCTTCATCAAATCCTTTTAAGGATTTCAATCCACCTATGCGGAATTGTTCATTTTCGAGTATGTTGTTGTTGAATATTTTGGATGATGATGATCGAATGAGCAATGTGGTTCGCTTCAGTAAGGGTTGAAAAAAAGAAACATCAAGACTGCCATCGAAAACACTTGTTTGCAACTTAAGACTATCGTATAAAACGGCATTAACCGAGGGGTTCTTTTTAATCTTCCGTGTGCCCCCCGAAGCATTTGCGTTTATTGAATAGCCTTTTGTTGGATTAAAATAATAGTCCAAGGCACTTATATGGTACTCCAGACCATACATATCTGTGCTAAAATCGAGGTAAGAAGGCAATTGTAAGGCATGTTCAAAACCTGTGCTTGAAAGCATGCTTGATGACCGGTTCTGATAAACGGCCTTCATCCAATGATTTGGAGTGAATAAATATTGAATGCCAAACTTGGTATTCAAATTCAAATAGAGAGTATCCTTTTTATATAAAGTAAAATTAAAATCGATGCCAAAAGCGGTGTTAAACAAATAGGGATAATTAAAGCCTAGCCTTAAATCCTGTGAACTTAATTCAAGTTTGCGCCAGTTTAAGTCAATTTGCTCTGCTCTTCCAAACACATTCACCAACTTAAGCCTAACATCGCCTGTAACCATAATCTTTCCGGTGCTTACATTATTGGGTAATAAACCTAAAATTCCATCAAACTGATTGTTCTTTTGTTTGTCGAGATAGAGATATAAAGTAGCCTCAGAATTATAAAAGCCTGTTTCTACATCTTTAATTTCTTTCAAAAACTGCGATTCGCTGATGCGTTTTGCAATTGACTTGATTAATTTTTCATTGTATATATCGCCCGGCTTAATTCCCAATAAATGATAAATATATGATGGAGCTATCTTTAGCTTGTTTTTAAAAACCAAACTATCGATAGTGATTTTTTTATTCAGCGTCAGTTGTAAGGAAGCATCGATTTTATTACTGTCAATTGAAATGCTGTCTAAAGCAATTTCAGCAAAGGGATATCCATTGTTTTCGGCCCATTTGATGGTTTTTTCAAAAACGGTAGCTAAATGCTTTTGAGAAAAAACTTTTTTGTCTTTTATCAGCTTAGCTACCCCCGATTCTCTGATGATATCGTTAGAGATGTTCCCTTTCGATAAGGAATTGAGTTCATACTTATCCCCCTGAAAATAATATGCTTTCAAATTCATTGAATCTTCAACTATCGAATCGATTCGGGCAGTGATAAACCCATTCTCAAAACGGCTCAATAAAAAACTTTTAAGGTAAGTTTTACCTTGAAATGCCGAAGCAAAAGATTTATCGTAAACTAAATGTGAAGGTTTTCGAAGTGAGACCTTGTTACTATCAATGTTTACAGGAATTATCTCCAAAGTAATAGGGTGCTGAGAAAACGCCTCATGCATCATAAATAAAAGGAGAAATAACAATAAGTTCCTGTTCATTTATTTAAACGTGATTTTCCTCATAAGGCTAGGTCTGTGGCTTTCTGTTTTCAAGGGTATTATTCCTGAGAATTTATATTAGTTACAGTTTTCATCCAAGTGCGACATTATTAATAACTATTATTCGCCCCAATTTATTTCATCTAAGCCATGTTTTCTCAGAAACTCATTAGTTTTCGAGAAGTGTTTGCACCCAAACCACCCTCTTGAAGCAGAAAGAGGAGACGGATGAACAGCTTTTAGAACATAATGCTTTGAAGTGTCGATAAGCTTTTCCTTTTCAATGGCATAATTTCCCCACAACAGAAAAATCAAATTGCTCTTCTTGTCAGAAAGTTTTTTTATTACTGCATCTGTAAAGATTTCCCAGCCTTTTCGCTGATGTGATCCTGCTTGTTCTGCTCTTACGGTTAGGGTTGCATTTAATAATAGAACTCCTTGCTTTGCCCAATTAGTAAGATTTCCTGATGTTGGGACTGGCAAACCTAGGTCGGCATTAATTTCCTTAAATATATTTTTCAGAGAAGGGGGCTTTGCAATACCTTCAGGGACAGAAAAGCATAGCCCATGAGCCTGACCAGGTCCATGATATGGGTCTTGTCCCAAAATAACTACTTTTACTTTATCAAAAGGAGTAAAATTGAACGCATTGAATATCTGACTTCCGGGTGGAAAAATTGTATGAGCAGCTTTTTCACTCAACACAAATTCCTTTAGTGTCATAAAGTAGGGGGAAGAAAACTCAGATTGAAGCTCTGTTTTCCAACTGTTTTCGATAATGGGATTAATATTTTCCATATAGACTGAACATTGTGTTTAAAAAAATGTTGATAAAATTGATTAGAATAGTAATGTAGGCAAAATAATAATTATAATTTTGCGTTCTAATTATCAAATGAATTTATCTCTGTAAAATTATGAAAAAGGCGTTAATCACAATAGTTTTCTTTTTATTTGTTGCAATAATTGTTTCTTCATGTGCTGCACATCAGAAATGTCCAGCATATAGTCAGGCTAATAAATATAAATCTGAAAGAATAAAATACTAATTTTAATTTTTTTTTGTTTTGCCCATGACCAATTTATTTTGGTTATGGGCTTTTTTTGTACATTTGTGGTTTAGTTTTAGATACATGAAAATGATTAAATCTTTGTTGATTTCTGTTTTATTTTTAGCTCAATTGGTTGCAAGCGCACAATCGCCAACCAATTTAGAGAATAAGATATTGTATCGCAAGGAGTGGACTTTGGATATACTTCTGCATTCCAATAGCAGTTGGGGCATTGGTTATAGAAGAGGCACACATAAAACCTATTTCAGGCACAAAATGTATGAAATAGAACTTATGGGAATGAAGCATCCTAAAGAAATTAAAACTCAAAATCCCATATTCACCAATGCTCGAAAATACGTCTACGGTAAGCTGAATAGTTTTTACATTCTTCATGGAGGCATAGGAATGCAACGTTTGTTGAACACAAAACCTTATTGGGGCGGGGTTGAAGTAAAATACATCTTAATGGGTGGATTTTCACTAGGGATGACCATCCCCAATTATATTTATGTAATAAAATCGGTAGATAACATGGGAAATTACAAAATTGAAACTGAAAGATACAATCCTGATGTTCATTTGCAGGATAACATATACGGCAACGGCCCAGTTTTAAAAGGAATATGGGAGACCAGCTTTCATCCCGGCGTATATGCCAAAGCAGGTTTGAATTTTGAGTTTGGAGGTATCGATCAAACGATATGGGCTCTCGAAATAGGTGGATTTGTTGATGGATATTTAACTGAAATTCCTATTATGGCTTACAACACCAATCAACGTTTGTTCACTTCTTTATACTTGAGTTTACATTTCGGAAAAAGAAAGAACTGATAATTTACATTTGTAACATTACAAGGCTTTTCTTCTGCTTTTTTCAGTAATTATCAATTGAAGTTCCCTTCCTGTTTGACCTTTTATAGATGTATTTTCCTCAGCTCTTCTGATAAGATAGGGCAACACCAACTTCAGGGAACCATAAGGGAGATATTTGGCAACATTGTAGTTAGCCGTCGAAAGATTGTAGGTGATATGATCGCTCATCCCATAAAGTTGAGCAAAATACACTGCAGTGTCATTATTGGCAATTGCATGTTTTTCCATCAAACTTATAAGGTGATAGCAACTTTCTTCATTATGAGTCCCAGCGCATAATGCAATTTCATTATTATGCTCAACAATATAATCAAGAGCAAGGTTATAAGCCTTATCAGTTCCTTCTTTTGTTTGATAAACCGGCGAAGGGTAGCTTTTTTCAATTGCTCTTTCCCTCTCTTTTTCCATATAGGCACCCCTTACAATTTTAAATCCTAATTTATATCCCTTCATCTGTGCGATTTCATGCTGTGATTTAAGATAATCAAGGCGATCGGTACGATACATTTGAAGTGTATTATATACAACAGCTTTGGTCTTGTTATATTTCTCTGACATCTTTTCAACAATAAGATCAATTGCAGCTTGTATCCAGCTTTCTTCGGCATCTATCATCACTGGAATATCTGCCCTTTGAGCATATTCACATATTGTTTCCACTCTTTTTATCAACTTATCATATTCCAGAGTTTCGGCAGTATTTAGTGCAAGGGAACAACTTATTTTTTCCAATAGTTCGATGCGGGCAATCCCGCTAGGTTTAAAAACTGCAAAGGGGATGTATGAATGTATTTTCGACTTATCAATAGTAGAAAGAATTTCACTATCTACCTTATCGAAATGGGCTTCATCATTGAGGCCTTCGGCCGAATAATCCAATATCGATTGAATATTGCTTTTAGCAAGTTGCAGCATGACTTCTTCGCATTCATCTATTGTTTCGCCACCACAGAATTGCTTGAAAATTGTTGGCTTTAATATCCATCGAATAGGGAAATGCAAGAATAAAGAGATATTAAGCATAGCTTTTCCGATTTTTACCAGACTGGGACGAGCAACTATACTAAACAATGCCTGCATTCGGGATATGTCGCTAGCGCTTTTTCCGTCAAAGGCTATTTGGGTGTTCTCAAAGGTAACTTTCATAAGGTAATATCGTAATTACAAAAATACATAAATATTTGAAGTAACAATAGAATTGGACTTATGTTTCGGGTTTCTAACCCCAAATTTTAAAATCATTTGAGAATTAGAGAATAATAGTTTCAAAAGTGAGATAAATAAGTTTTGGTTTTAATAGTTTATGATATAATCCCAGCAAGTGAGATGCTAAATTTGCAACATCTTGGGTGTAAAGTTCCAGAATCAAAAATTATTTACATAAGCTGAAATAAATATCACTAATTTTGCATCAAAGCTCTAAATACTAAATCATGTCAGATATTCTAAGGCAATATATCAGCAAAAAGTGTGACAAACATCTGAACACCTACTTACTTTCCTCGTTTGAAAACAATATAAAATTTGCAATCATATGCGATACCAACACATTAGAGCATTGTCTTCCAATATTATTGAAGGAGACTGAACGTCTAGCTTCTCCCCTTGTTCTTTGTATTGACCCAGGAGAAAGCAATAAAAACCTTCAATCAGTTGAAAAAATTTGGTCTTTTCTAACTGAAAACTCCTTTACCCGAAATGATGTTATCATTAATCTTGGAGGAGGTGTTATCTCCGATTTAGGTGGGTTCGCTGCGTCAACATACAAAAGAGGGATACCTTATATTAATATACCCACAAGTTTGCTTAGTCAATGTGATGCTGCAATTGGTGGAAAAACAGGATTTGACTATGCTGGAATAAAAAATCTCATTGGAAGTTTTCATCAGCCTGTTGCCTGTTTCATTTATACTGAATTCTTGAGTAGCCTTCCTATCTTACATATCCGTTCGGGCTATGCGGAAATCGTAAAGATGGCCCTAATTTCAGATAATACAATGTGGCAAAAAATGTTGCGTTTCCCTTTAAAGCACATCACCGATTGGTACGATTTGGTTACATTTTCGGCTTACAGTAAAAATGAATTTATATCAAAAGATCCTCTTGATGAGGGGATAAGAAAAAAACTAAATTTCGGGCATACCCTTGGACATGCTATTGAAGCCCTTTCGTTAAAACACGATCAGAAACCTATTTCGCATGGTGAAGCGGTTGCAATTGGGATAATTGGCGAAGCCCGAGTTTCTGCTAAACATAATTTGATTAGAGATGAGGATTTGCAAGACATTGAACAATATATAAGCTCGAATTTCTTTATTTATAAATATTCACGCGAACATGTTCAGGAATTACTTGATTTGATGAATGCTGATAAAAAGAATAATTCCGACAAAATACTTTGTGTTTTGTTAGATGGCATTGGGAATGCAATAATTGATGTTGCAGTTCAAGGTGAGGAAATAATAAAATCGGTAGATTGGTTATAATGTATTTGAGCGTAAAAACATTATAGGCAACAATTCCTCCGGTTTGCTGACACAATGATTTAAATCTGATTATACATTTTACCTTTACAGACCAATAGCAAGCTATGAAAACACGCAAAGAGCTCAAAGAAGAATACAAACAAATGAAGTATCAGATGGGAGTATTTCAAATCAGAAACCATTTAAACGGAAAAGTGTATATGGGAAGCAGCCTCGATTTGACGGCTAGCTGGCATTCGCAACGATTGCAACTCAACTTTGGCAATCACCCCAACGATGCCTTGCAAAAAGAATGGAAAGAATTTGGGGCAGAAAACTTTAGCTATGAAATTGTTGAAGAAGTGAAAGAGGTTGATGGCAAAGAAATAAATTATGCCAAAGAAGTTAAGATACTGCTCGAAATGCTAATTGAAGAATTACAGCCTTTCGATGAAAAGGGCTACCATAAGAAAAAGAATTCGTGATTTTTTCTTAAATAATTCATCTGGCAGTAGCATTAAGTTATGACTGATTCAGAAGAAGAATGCGATGACAAACAGTTATTAATTGAGAATAAACAAAATTAACCGTAAAGCAAATACATTTATAAATCCTGATGCAATCAAGGTTTCAGGAGTTGAGTTATTATGTTTATCAAAAAAAATAATTTCCTTTTATTTTCAATTGAAATATTTTTTACTTTTGGCTTATCGTTAGGTAATTAGAAAACTTAATTTATCTGTTTTATATTAACCAAAAAAGCCTCATTATGAAAAAACATTCTTCGAAAAGCAAATCAAAACACACAACTCACAAGCACAAAAAGAAGAGAAACTTTTCAACCATGCAAATCATATTAACTCTATATGGGTTTTTGTTTGCAATGTATTTTGTGTTTAGTTTTATTCCGGCAGAAAATGGAAATCCTATCAGCGATTTAATACCTTTTAAGCCCTTCGATTTAGAACAAATCATTATAAAACTAATATTCTTGGTGTTTGTTTTTGCGGTTTTTCAGACATGGAAAAACAAATTGGTTTCGGGCCTCCTACTCATTTTATGCTGGGGAGGAATGTGGGCAGTGGGTCATTTTATTGTTACGCCCATGGGACGTGATGCCAACACAGTTGCATTGGGTTTCCCAATGATTATTTTTGGATTGATATATATTGTTGACTGGTTCCGCAAAAAGTAAGTAATCCGAACAACAGTTTGTTTTGATCTTGTTTAGAGGCTTTGGGTTTACCTCCACTTTAGCCTCTAAATGGGTCTATTGTGCTATTTCGCCTAAGAAATCAGCCTATGGAATTAGTTTGCTATATTGTTTAGCTGTTGATGGTCGAATTTTGACCGTTAACAATCGAACTATGACCGTTGACGATCGAACTATGGCTGTTGACGGTCAAACTATGGCTGTTGATGGTCAAACTATGGCTGTTGACGGTCGAATTATGGCTGTTGATGGTCAAACTATGGCTGTTGACGGTCAAACTATGGCTGTTGACGGTCAAATTATGGCTGTTGATGGTCAAACTATGGCTGTTGACGGTCGAATTATGGCAAGTGACAGAAATTTCTACATTTCAGCTTTTCGGCTAAAATCATCCACATTAAATCTTCAATATGATTTCCAACAAAAATGTTTCATTTCAAAGCTATTGATCTCCGAAAACCCTTAACACATCTGTTAAAAATGCAAAACAAATCATGCTTATCCACATTCATATGCTATTTTTTCGTTCATTTGCCACTTATTACAAACCTCCATATTCATGAGTTTACCCGAAAACGCAAATTCAACCTGGCTCCCCCCCTATTGGTTCGGATTATTGTCAAATAACTTTCGAAATGCGCTCAAACGCCTTTCACGCAAGTTCACCCTCCCCCACTTTGCCATGATAGAAATTGCAACTCATTTCTGGATAAGTAAGGCCCTCGGAGTAATCACCGAATTGAACGTAGCTGATCTCATGAAAGGTAAGGAACTTCCTATCGAAGAGCTTGCAAAACTCACCGAATGCCAAACCGAGGCTCTGTATCGACTCATGCGAGCCCTCGCTGCCGAAGGAATTTTTAAAGAAAAAGCAAATCGCGTTTTCGCTCACACCAAACTCTCACTAACATTATGTGAAGGTGAAAACTCGGCAAAACATTTTGTGCGCTACACCTGCAGTCCCAACAATTGGGACCAATATAACCAAATGATGCAATGCCTCAAAACCGGCAAGAGTGCTGCAAGCATTTTATATGGGATGGAAGGATTCGAATATTTAAAGGAAAATGAAGCCAACAACGATCGTTTCAACAAAGCCATGACCGATATTTCGAAAATCGCAATTGCTATTATTTCACGTTCTTATAATTTTTCAAATTTCAACACCATTGTTGACATTGGCGGCGGGCAAGGACGTCTGTTGTGTGCTATTACCGACAAATTCAAAAACACTAAGGGCATTTTGTTCGACCAGCCTCATGTGATTGATATCGATAGCACCCTGCCCCATTTGCTCGAACGTAAAGAGCTCATTCAAATTGAAAGCGGAAGCTTTTTCGAAGCCGTGCCTGCGAATGCCGATTTATATATTATGAAAAACATATTGCACGATTGGGGCGATGACGATTCAGCCATCATTCTGAATAACATTCATAAAGCAATGAATCCTTCAGGGAAAATCATTTTAATTGAATATATTTTCGAATCGGATAATAAACCCAGCTTTGGCAAAGTATTGGACATTCAAATGCTGATTGCAACCTCGGGAGGCATCGAACGTACTCGCGATGAATATGCTCAGCTGTTAAGTAAAAATGGATTCAAACTCGAACGTGTCATACGCACCCTTGCTCCTTTTAGCATTATCGAAGCTGTTAGGGTCTGATATTTGTTGATTGCCAATTATATATCAAAATACCCGGCAATAATACAAACCCTTTAAACTTGCTCTTGCTAATTGAGGATTGAAAACTGCCGGCTTTCTTGCTGTTTTTGTTCAGATACTGAAGAAAATCAATACTGTATCACATTGATACTTGAAACGCCTGCATCAATTTCAATCAATAATTTATTTGCTGCATTTTCGAAGCCTGGAGTTCGATAAGTATTGTCGTCCATTTTGCTAAACCCTGCAAAGTTTTTATCGGATAAGAAATTATCGCTTTTAATTTCACAACCCGAAGCTTTAGGGATTTCAATTTTGATGGAAGAAGCCCCTGCATCTACAGACACTTTGGTATATGAATACAACTCACCAAACTTCATTTTTATCGAAGAAGCCCCTGCATCAATATTCACCTGACTCATTTTGAACTTACTGAAGTCAAAATCAATGTCGGCAGCACCAATATCAAAATGTGCATCCCACACCGGATTCGTATTAAGTTGCAAATTCACCTTATTACCTTCAATATCCCAATGTTTGTGGGTTTTCTTTGGCTGAAAAGATATATTGGCAGTATTTCCTTCAATGGTAGAAGTCATTTCATAATAATCCTTACGGGTATTGGCATTAAAGTCAATTAATTCAGCAGTACTGTCTTTAATGATAAATGAACCTGCAGCAGCATCAAAGTTCAAAACACCCTTTTGAATAGTGGTATCATACTTTAATTTATACTGTTGTATTTCGATGTTTTTCGATTCCTTTCCCCAGCTAAAATAACAGCAACTATCATCATCATCATTATTTTGATACAGGGAAAAAACGCCTATCCCAATACTTAACAATAACAAAGCAACTTTAAAAATGCTTTTAATGGGTAACACTGAAATCCCCCAAAAGATTAAAATAAGAGGCCATAAACTCAACATGGCATGCCATGAAAAATAAATCATACCCGTATTTTTAAGCATCCAAAGAATGCCGATAAGTACTAATAATATTCCCCAGAATATTTTTTTAAAATTAAGTTCCATGACGATTATTTTTTGTTGATAAAACTTCTATATAACAAACCACCCCCAATGAGGATAAAAATTACCGGCCAAAAATCCCTGAAATGGATGTCAGGCACAATTCGTTCGGCTAAAAACAATCCCCCAACGATAATGAGCACCAAACCCCCAATTAGAGAAGCATTTCTATCGATTTGCTTTGATGGTTTGGCAACAGGTTCAGGATTTTCATTTTCCTTAGGAATAAATCCTGGTGAAGAATAAGTTTCAGCTGATTTTCTTTTTGATGGAATAGCAATCCAACAGACAAGATAAATCAGCACACCGCCTCCTCCAAACATGCCTAATAAAACAAAGGCAATTCGGATGGCAACAGGGTCAATTACAAAGTACTCTGCAATTCCGGATGCAACACCTCCTATTATTTGATGGTCAGTGTCGCGATACAATCTTTTTGATTCCATGATATTAATTTTTAATCTAAGACGATAAATAAGCGCATAAAGTTACAAAATATATCGCTAATCAAATTGATTAACTATTTTGACGTCTTATTATTTCTTTTTGTAAGTAAAAAGACAAGCATCTCCATAGCTTAAAAACCTGAAATTGTTTTCTAAAGCATATTGATACACTTCTTTCCATTTGTCTCCAATAAAAGCAGAAACCAATAATAATAATGTGCTGCGTGGTTGGTGAAAATTGGTAATCATTCCCTTCACAACTCTATATTGATAAGATGGAATGATGATTAATTGGGTATAAGCATTTAAAACATTACACCCTCGGTTATTCATTTCAGTAAGAATAGCTTCAAAAGCCTTTTTCGGAGAAACATCTTTAATAGCAGAATATGGAAACCACTGTTCTAAGCGATAAGGATACTCTAATTTGTCTCCCTGATGAAGCTGATAACCTATCCAATACACACTTTCTAATGTCCTAACCGAGGTAGTGCCAACTGCGATAATTGGATTTTCAATGTTTTGCAAAATCGATTCAACCCATTCTCTGGTAATGATGATATTTTCAGAATGCATAATATGCTCTGATACCTCTTCTGAATCAACGGGCTTAAATGTTCCTGCTCCAACATGCAAAGTCAAATATGCGGCATTGAAGTTTTTGCACTTAAGCGAATCCATTACTTCGTCTGTAAAATGCAATCCTGCTGTTGGTGCCGCCACGGAACCCAAGGGCTCAGCATAGATGGTTTGGTATCTTATGGTGTCTTCCTCTTCTGTTTCTCTTTTAATATAAGGAGGTAAAGGGATTTTTCCTGTTTCTTCGAGTATATGAGAAAAAGGAATTTCGGAAGGAGACCAGGAAAATTCAATCAACCATGCGCCATCATATTCGCCCAGATTTTCTGCCCACAACTTTCCATTAAAACTTTCCGATTCAATTTGAAGTAACAATTTCCCAGATTTCCATTTCTTCAGGTTTCCAACTAAACATTTCCATTTACAACTGGCAGTTTGATTGAAAGCAGTAGATATTTCAGATGTTGGGGCAACGGGCTCGAGACAAAATATCTCAATGCGCGCTCCAGAATTTTCCTTTTGAAACAAAATCCGGGCATACATTACCCTTGTATTGTTGAATACAAGTAATGAGTTTTCGGGAAAAAAATCAGAAATGTGCTTAAAAAGATCTTGTTTTATTTCCCCACTTTCATCTAAAATCAGCAGCTTTGAATTATGCCTTTCAGCTAAAGGGTGTTCTGCAATCTTGTTTGTTGGAAGATTGTAATCAAACTCTAATATATTAATAGAAAAATCAGGCATCGAATTAATTGAGAAATCCGCTTATGTCAATTAATTCGCCGTAATGTATCAAAACCTGCTCATCGTTTAAGGCTACCACTTTCTCTATTTTATTTTTCACAATATGAAACCATACCTCTACATATAAGTTATCTACCAAATATAGTTTAATGGTGTGATGCTTATCGGTCTTATTAAATAATACGCTCCCATGCTTAAAAACATATTGTAGACGTTCGGCTAAACTTAATAAAATAAAACGATCGAGTGAAATCATTACGAATATTTTCGGTAAAAATAAGAGGAATTATTATATTTGCAAGCAAAGTTGAAATTCTTTTTAATTATGATAGTAAAAGAGATAAGTGATTTGTTAGAGACATATGCTCCTTTAAGCTTGCAAGAGTCATATGACAATAGTGGTTTACAAATAGGAAATCCTGAAACACAGGTGAAATGCGCCTTAATTTGCCTTGATATTACAACAAATATAATTGATGAAGCCATTCAAAAAGGCTGTGATATGATTATTTCGCATCATCCACTACTTTTTAATGGAATAAAAAAGATTACAGGCAGGACTTATATTGAAAAAATAGTTCATAAGGCCATAAAAAACGATATTGTTATTTATTCAGCCCATACCCATTTCGATAATATCAAAAATGGTGTAAATAATATGTTGGCTGAAAAAATAGGGCTTATAAATTTAAGTATACTTAAGCCAGTTTCTGGAGTATTACGAAAATTAGTAACATTTTGTCCCCTAGCCTATGCAGAAAAAGTCCGTATCGCTATCTTTTCAGCAGGTGCAGGAAATATCGGTAATTATGACTCTTGTAGTTCAAATACGTTAACAGAAGGCACTTTTAGGGCTAATGAAGGGGCTAACCCTTTCGTAGGTTCATTGGGTGAATTGCATCATGAAAAAGAAATCAGGATTGAAACCGTTTACCCTAATTATCTAGAAAAAGATGTGCTTCAAGCACTTTTAAATGCCCATCCATATGAAGAAGTAGCTTATGACATTTATTCTCTGCAAAATTCATTTAATGAAGTTGGGGCAGGAATGTTAGGTGAACTAAATAAAAGTATACCAGCCGATTCTTTTATGAAAATTCTTCAAAAAACTCTCCATACTCCTGTGCTTCGTTTCTCAGGGCCAATAGAAAAAGAAGTAAAAAAAATAGCTATTTGTGGTGGTAGCGGAGCGTTTTTAATAAAAGAAGCCATTGCCAAAAATGCAGATGTTTTTATTACCTCAGATATAAAGTATCACTCATTTGGAGACCATACAGAAGAGCTCATTTTAATAGATGCCGGACACTTTGAAACAGAACAATATACAAAACTCTTATTATGTGATATTTTAAAGAAAAAATTTCCTACCTTTGCAACCCAAATTTCGGAGCAGGATAATAACCTGGTGAAATATTTTATTTAATTGATTTTTTAATTTAAAACAATAGCATTATGGCAAAAACCACTGCCAAACCAGAAAAAAAATCTACTGAGAAGCCTTCAAAGAAATCAGCCAAAGCTGAAGTATCAACAAAAACTAAAGTTGAAAAAGCTGAAAGTAAAGTTGATAAGAAGATCACAGAAAAAGTCGAAGAAACAATAGAAGTCACCAATGAGATAAATGAAGAAGCTCAAGAAACTACTCCTGTAGAAGAAGTTATTCAATCTCAAGAAGATGAACCGGTAATTGTAATAACCAAAAAAAATGATGATGACAACAAGGATATCACCATTGAGAAGAAATTGGTTGCACTTTACACTTTACAACTTATCGATTCTCAAATTGATAAAATAAAAATTGTTAGAGGTGAATTACCACTTGAAGTTAGCGATCTTGAAGATGAAGTTGCTGGTTTAGAAACCCGTATTGAAAATTATATTACCGAAATCGAAACTTTAAATGTTGCTCTTGCTGAAAAGCAAACTGCCATAAAAGACAGTAAAGCGTTAATGAAAAAATACGAAGAGCAGCAAATGAAAGTTCGCAACAATCGTGAATATGATGCAATAACTAAAGAAATAGAATATCAGGATTTAGAAATTCAACTTTCCGAAAAACGTATTCGTGAATTTAGTCTTGCTTTGGATATGAAGAATTCAGAAATTGACACTGCTCAAACAGATTTGAAAGAGAGAAAAGATGAATTAGAAATCAAAAAAGCAGAACTTGAAGACATTATTGCTGAAACTAATAAAGATGAACAGCATCTTTTAAATAAATCAAAATCTAATCAACAATATTTTGAAGAAAGATTATTAACTGCTTATTATCGAATTCGCAACAATGCACGTAATGGCTTAGCCGTTGTTCAGGTTGAACGTGATGCATGCGGAGGTTGCTTTAGCAAAATCCCTCCTCAACGTCAACTTGACATACGTATGCATAAAAAAATTATTGTTTGTGAATATTGTGGAAGAATTTTAGTCGATAACGAAATTGCTGAAAAAGCCTCTACTATCTAAAGTTCGTTTTCCCCTATATCTAAAAGATAATTCAAAAAATAGCCCCTGTCAACAATTTAATTGATGACAGGGGCTATTTTATTTTCCTGCTGTTGACTATTTTTTTTATGCTCTATTCATAATTGAGTCTACACAAATTTATCTCCCTTTTCAACTGTAACATCATTTACAAATTGACGAATGAGTTGTTCATCTGTTTTTTTACAAATCAGTAAAATGTTATCATTTTCTACAACAATATAATCCTCGAGACCCTCGATAACAACAAGTTTTTCTTTTGGCATATTAATAATGCAGTTTTTTGTATTATAAAGCATAATATTTTTCCCAACAATTGCATTGCCATCGACCGTTTTTTCGCGAATTTCATAAAGCGAACGCCATGTTCCAAGATCAGACCATCCGAAATCAGCTGCCATTACATAAACATTTTGTGCTTTTTCCATAACACCATAATCAATTGAGATGCTTTTACAAACAGCATAGGTTTCTTTAATGAATTCCTGTTCATCTGGAGTATTATATTTCCCACTTCCGGCTTTAAATAAGGAACTAATTTCAGGAAGTTGTTTCTCTAAAGCTTCTAATATAGATGTAAGAGACCAAATGAAGATGCCTGCATTCCACAAAAAGTCTCCACTTTGTAAAAACTGCTGTGCCATTTCCAGAACAGGCTTCTCTGTAAATGTTTTCACTTTATTTATTCCAAATTCATGGGTTTTGGCATCATCGAACTGTATATATCCATAACCTGTATCGGGGCGGCTTGGTGTGATGCCAAGTGTTAGAAGCCATTTATGCTTTTTACTTGCAGCTAATCCGGCCTGTATTACTTCTGTAAAGTTATCTTCTTTTAAAATAATATGATCGGAAGGCGCTACAACAATATTTGCATTTGGATTGATGTCTTTTATTTTATAAGCAGCATAGGCTATACATGGAGCTGTGTTTCTCCTTGCTGGTTCCAATAGAATCTGATTATCATTAATCCCTTTTATTTGCTCTTTGACTAATGAATAATAGATTTCATTAGTTACGATATAAATGTTTTCGGGGGGGCAAACGCTATAGAATCGCTTTACTGTTTGTTGCAGCAATGATTCTCCTGTTCCAAGAATATCAATAAATTGTTTTGGATGTCCTGAGCGGCTCATCGGCCAAAAGCGAGTTCCTACTCCGCCTGCCATTATTATGCAATAGTTGTTTGTGTTCATAGTTGCTAAATTTCCGATAAAAATATGAATTATTATTGTATGAAATGCATTTACGCTAAAAAGTGATGATATTTGGGTTTAAAAGTTTATCATTTTTGAATTGGAACGACTTCACAATAAGGGTGAATTAGGTATAATTTGCCATTTTTTTGCTGTTTGCAAAGTATTCTTCTCTTTTTTATTCCAATTCGTTGATACAACTTTGTGTCGGGTGTTGTGAACCATATGTCGTTTTGGATGTCCTTTAATAAAATTATCTCCTGACTTGGTCGGCCAATGCTTTTCAGGGCATGAAACAGCAAGGGCGCCCCCATAACTGAAGCCCTTGGATTAAGGAAATACTTATTTAATAATGGTAGTAGTTCAGATGGAAAAACTTCTTCGTGTAGCAAAGGCGCCATTAGTTCACTGAAAATATTTTTCCATTCAATTCCATGTGCGGTGACCTTTCTGCCATATTTTTTCCACACTACAAGATGAGCAAATTCGTGTACTGTTATCATTAAAAACAAATACGGATTTAAGTCGGCATTGATTGAAATTCGATGATAAGGCTTCTTTTGAGGGGGCCGATAATCGCCAAGTTTTGTTTGACGACTGCTTTTTAGTATGATTTGTAAGTTTTCGCCCGAAAATAATCCATCAATATATTTTCGTGAAGCTTCTGGTAAGTAATCAATAAAATTAGGAGATATCAATAGTTTTGAGACTTAAAGGTAAATGTATTACTTGACTAAAACGTGGGCATTCTTTGCATTTATGTTTTACTTTTCTCCCGTATCGAGGTGGATTACAAGAGGAAAGCACAAAGAAAATTAAAACTACAACAAGGAATAAAAGTTTTCTCATGTTAAAACGAATATTTTTAAGGCCTAAATTTGTTTTGCATTTATGAGGTCAAAATTAAAGGTTTTTCCTAACAAAACACCTTTTGAAGGAACAACTTATTGTAATAAACGAAATTTAAGTCGTCATTATTATAAATGATTTCAATTATCTTTACCTTTGCAAAAGAAATATAAATATGTTAGGCATTACTTTTTTCGATCAGTTTGGTGAGTATATAATGCTTTTGAGGAAAGTCTTTACGAAACCTCAAAAGCGTAAAGTGTTTTTCGTAAATCTAATTCAGGAGATTGATAAGATCGGAATTAGTTCTTTATGGATAGTTGCATTTATCTCTGTTTTCATTGGAGCTGTGGCTACTATACAAACCGCTTTCAATATTGACAGTCCTTTGATGCCTACATGGTCGATAGGTTTTACTGTTCGGCAGTCGATGATATTAGAGTTCTGTCCGACTATTATTAGTCTGATTCTCGCTGGTAAAGTTGGGTCGAGTATTGCTTCTGAACTTGGTTCGATGAGGATTACCGAACAAATTGATGCTCTTGAAATAATGGGTATTAATTCTGCTAACTTTTTAATTCTCCCTAAAATAGTTGCTTCTGTTATCATTAATCCTTTTTTAATTACCATGAGTATGTTTCTCAGTATTCTTGGGGGATGGTTAGCCGGTGTGCTGACTGGTTTTGTTACTACTCCTAATTATATTGATGGTTTACAGATCGATTTCCATCCTTACGATGTTTTTTATTCGCTTATTAAAACAATTTTCTTCGCATTTCTCATTTCATCTATTTCGAGTTACAAAGGATATCACATCAGTGGAGGTGCGCTTGAGGTGGGCAAAGCCAGCACTAAGGCAGTTGTCACAAGTAGTATCTTCATCATTTTATTTAATCTGATACTCACACAACTCTTATTGTCATGATAGAAGCAGTTCATATATTTAAATCATTTAATGGGAATGATGTATTAAAAGACGTCAGTATTCAGTTTAAGCAAGGCAAAACAAATCTTATTATTGGCCAAAGTGGGTCGGGGAAAACGGTTTTGATGAAATGCATTGTAGGTTTATTTGAAGTGGATAAAGGAAAAATATTTTTCAATGAGCGTAATTTCTCTGAAATGAATTTCGAACAACGAAAAGATATTCGTCAGGAGATGGGAATGTTGTTTCAGGGGGGTGCTTTGTTCGATTCGATGAATGTTATTGAGAATGTTATGTTTCCTCTTTCGATGTTTACCAATCAAACTAAGGATGAAATTAGAGAAAGAGCTCAATTTTGCCTAAAAAGAGTGAATCTTGAGAATACCGACCAACTATTTCCATCGGAATTAAGTGGGGGTATGAAAAAAAGAGTCGCTATTGCACGTGCCATTTCGGTTAATCCACGTTATTTGTTTTGCGATGAACCAAATTCTGGCCTCGATCCGATAACTTCTAACGTTATTGACAATTTAATTCGTGAAATAACTCAAGAATATAGCATCACAACAGTTATCAACACCCACGATATGAATTCGGTTATGGAAATTGGCGATAATATTGCCTTTATTAATAAAGGCGAATTGTGGTGGGAAGGAAATAAAGATAATATTCTTAATTCGGACAACACAGAGCTGAATAAATTTGTGTATGCTACCGAATTAACCCGGGCTCTTAAGAAAACAAGATAATATGGAAGCTATCGACATTGTGCTCTTTATTCCTTTATTATGGTTTGGCATAAGAGGATTAATGAATGGCCTGATTATAGAAGTGGCGTCTTGCATTGCACTTATAGTAGCCGCTTTTTTAGCCTTTAGGTTTTCGGGTTTTGTGGTCGAGCAGTTGCAATTGCATGGCTTTGTCGGAAAACTAATTCCAGTGTTGGCAATTGTGCTCACCTTCATAGCAGTGTATTTTGCCATAAAATTATCTTCACGTTTGTTAGACAAACTTGCCTCATCCTTGTCGCTCGGATTGTTTAACAAGTTGGGAGGTTTGGTGTTCGGGGTAGTAAAAGCGGCCATACTCACCGGAATGATATTGATGCTAATCGAAACTTTCGACACCCATCACACCTTAATTAATCAGAAACAACGTCAACAATCATATCTTTACGATCCTATTTATAAGGCATCCTCATTTCTGCTTCCCGAAATCAAACAATTGGCAAAGGAAGTGCCCGATAAGTTAAAAGAAATCTGATTTTTTTATTTCAGCAAAGACTTTTTCTAAAGCAAAAAGTCCAAATTATCAATAGCGTTCAATTCGCGGGCGGGCTTGTTATGTTCAAATAACATCATGTTGCGTGTGCCCAATAGCCTGCACGAATTTCCTTTAACCGACAATGCCGTTGCTTCGCGCAAGCCTACCACTTTCATTTGCTGATTCACACAAAGGAATTCCTCTATCCGTTGCTGACGGGTTTCTCCTCCATGTCCAACAGGGTTCACATCAATATAGTGGGGGTTAATTTGAAATGGGATTAGGTTAAGACAATCGAATGATTCGGGTTCGATAATAGGCATATCGTTAGTTGTTTTCAGCGAGGGGCATGCAATGTTGGCACCTGCGCTCCAGCCCATAAATGGCATTCCTTCCAACACTTTTTCGCGTATTTTTTGCATTATTTTGGTTTTATGCAACATATAAACCAAATGAAAAGTGTTTCCGCCTCCAACTACAACTCCGTCGGATTCATCAATTGCTTTTGATGGATTGGCTTCTGAATGCACTGAGCTCAGTTCTACTCCAAAATTGCGAAACACCTCATTCACTTTGTTGTAATACACATCATAGCTCATCGAAACTCCTGCATAAGGCACAAAAATGAGTTTTTTAAGTTTATGTTCGGCAATAAAATCGGCAATAAGTGTTTGAGGCCAACCTAGGTAGGCTTCGCCGAAATTGGTTGAGTTGCTTATTAATAGAAGGTTTCTTTTCATTTTAATGAAGTTTTATTTTGAGTAAAGAGGTTGCTAAATAAATTTCCACAAACCAACAATCAGTAGTCGGCAATCTGTAAAATGCAGAATGCCGGCTATTGATTGGGTAGTGGGCTCAAAAGTAAACTAAATTAGTTCAACTTTAATTTATCTTCCTGCTAAGATGCGACAAAAGTTTATATAATCTGGGCTTTTCTTCCCTAAATCGAAGCTTGCCAGATAATCTTTAATTGCTTTAATCCTGTCAGTCATACCATCCTTCCCATCATAAATTTCTTTGCGTGCTTTAACTGCTTTCGACCATTCGATTTCAGCTTTAGCGATATCTTTTGTTAAGGTCTCCATCATATCGCATAATTCACCCAAAGCTACTAGTGTAATATCGGTATTTCCCGGATTGTAGGCTACTCCCAAATCGTCGATTAGTTCTCCTACTCTTCTTCCAAAACCAATCAAAGCCACGAAACTTTGTTCGGAAGGCGATTTCCCCTGTCCTGCTGGAGCTCCTGGGTCTTTCTTATCATATTTAGGAGCTATCTTATCGAGAAAGCTCTTTATCTTTTTGTAGGTAATCGAATCGTGTCCGAATTCGGCACCTACATATGAATATATGTTTCTAATTCTGTTTTCGAGACAATTCGACAAATTATCTTTGTCTCTAAATCCATTAATTCTTCTCTCTTTTACTTTTTCTCTATAAAAAGTATTAGTACTATTAACTTTTGCGTCTTTTACCGCAGCCTCTGCTAAAAATGAGGTTAAATTTGCTTTTTTAATTATTTCCTTAGCAGGATTATAAGTAGTTATATCCTGAATTAACCCTGTGCCACTGGAAAACCTTCCGTAGCGTGTTTCAAATGAACTTTGTGATGATGGCATTTTGCATTCCTCCTTAATTTAATTGATTATTTGTTTATTGTTATTTACTGTTACATGAAAGAATTATTATTATTGTTCAGTTATTAATGTTATTGATTTTACTAAAAATGTTAGCTGTGCTACTTTCCGGTAAGCCTATGCTACTTTTGAACATAGCTGTGCTACTTCCTAATAAGTTGATGCTACTTTTGAGTAAATCAACACTACTTTTAAGAATGCCAACATTAATTTTTGCAAAGCCTATGCTACTTTTGAGTCTACTTATGCTACTTTCAATGAAGGCTGTTATGGTATTAATATGCGGAAAACACATGTAGAAATGTGTATACTTTAGCTTGTTATTGCTTAAATAAAACCCGAAAAAAGACATATGTATTTTGGTCTTCGCTTTCATAATGCACAAAAGTAAAACTTATTTTCCGAATAGAATGTATTTTATCTGACTTTTTTTTTAAAATAAAAAGGCTGCCTACACTTGACAGCCTTTTACTCATCAAAAAATATAAATCAAACAATCAATTCTTAGTATCTTTGTTTTCCAAAACACAAGCCTTAAATTATAATCGTAATGACTGCCATTACTCAATCAAACAGGGTGGTTAAAATCACAAGGCTTGGTATTTGGAAATATAAATATGTCTTTTATTTTATCAAGAGCTTTTCTGAAATCACTTCCCCGGCATTATACAGTTTCACCATATAAAATCCCGAAACTAAGTGGTTTAATGAAAAACTATTGAGGGTATTATTTTTTAATTTAGCCGTAAAAACTTGTTTTCCTGCCACATCACACACTTCTATCGTCCCAATGGCGTTCTGAGGAGTATTCACGAAAATGTTTTTTTCATAACTATAAATCTTTGCATTCTTGCATGTTTCGCCATTGCAGCCCAATTTCTTTGGAGTGAGGCTAAACAATACCCTAAAACGGGCAGTTTCGTCCTTGGTGCTTGCACTAAAATTATATTCAGGGGTTTCACGCAAATCGGTAAGGGTATTCAATCGTAAATCTTCAAGATAGATAAAGGTTGCAGCATCAAAACTATTGAGTTCGCTGGCAAGTATTTTATATTCACCATCCTGATTTATTTTCAGATGCAATGAAACCATGGCATCATCGGTTTTCGGAAGCGTATTGATTGATAAATTTTCGCTTCCCGAAACACTGTATAACTGAGCACTCGATTTTTCGGACATCAGTTTATAAGCATCAAATTTAGCATCAAAACCATTGGTCGATTCATCGTTAAAACGAATCAGGGTTTCATCACTAAAATTATCGGCAGTGGCAGTTAAACGTAGTAAATTCACTGGCGCATTCTTCAGAAAGGCTTGTGCGTTATGAACACGGGCATCATTTGTCAGTCGCAAACTACCCACTCCATCACTGCTCACCCTAACCATAAAACCCTGATTAGGCGCTATGAATTGCGACCCATTTATTCCGGCACCACTTAAATAATAACCATAAAGGCCTGTTGTTTGATTATAGGTATAAATGGCTTCATCAATATTGGTTCTAACAAAACCGGCAGCAGCATCAATATCGATGGCCGAAGGATAAGGATTTCCAACTAAGTTCCAACCTGGAAATAAACTGTTATTTGTTTTGCTGCAAGAAATCTCATAAGTACCCGTATGGAGGATTCCCGAAAAGGTTTTGGTTTCATTAGTATTTTGCAAGGCTTGTTTATAAATGGCATAGCCCATCATAGGAATCAAAGGCTGATTATCAATCATGCTAACCCACAAACCAGCAACTTCATTCAGTCGATACATATAATAACCCCAAAACATATGAGTAGAAGCATTGCTGATGGGAGAAGAAATGTAATGATATTTTACGCCTGAAGCTTGTGTAATATATTGTTCTACACTTGCATTAACCCCTGAAGTATGTTCAATAAGGGAACCGTTTCCATTTACATTTGATTTAATGATAAGAGCTGTGGTTCCGGCATTATTAGCAAGAGTTCCCTCAACACTCAAAGTGCCATTGTGTGCAATAGTTAAGCTTCCCGAATTAATCGTTAGATTGTTGCAAACATTTCCTGTGGAACTAATCAAAGCAGCATTGCTAGCCGATTGAATAGTTGCAGAAATCCCCGAAATAGGAGCCACAGGGGGTGTCCAGTTCGAAGGGGTGTTCCAATCGGAACTTGCAGAGCCGTTCCAAACAACAGAAGTCGCCTGATCAATTGCCAAACTGCCATCATGATAAGTGAAAGAATAATTTGAAGAAATTAAACCCGCAGGTGAAATAGTATAATTGCCAACAGCTGTTGCAGCAATGGCCGTTCCCGAAAACTCAAGCGCTCCAGCAAGAGAAGAAGCATCCTGACCATTAACAAAACCACTATAAGTAACCGTATAAGGTAAGGAGTAAATAAAGCCATCAAATGTTTTAGAAACATTGTCCGCCGTAACCGACAAAGGAGCCTTGTCAATAGTAAGAGTTCCACTCGTAATAGTGTTGGAAGGCTGATAAATATTATATCCACTGTATGTAGCACTTATAGTATGCCCGCCAACATTTAACAAATGGGGATTATAATTCAAAGTAGCACTCCCCGAAATCAGGTTCACTGCAGCTCCAACAGAGTTGCCGTCAATAGAAAACTGAACCGTGCCACCTGTAGGTGTTGGACTAACATTTGCTATCAAATCAACTGAAGTTGCTCCATAAGTTGCGTTAGTTGAATTTGCAGTGGTGGTAGTTGATTGCGATTCGCCCAAACCAAAATTACTAAAGGATGTAAAACCATTCACATTGGTATAATTTGGACTTGTAACATCATAAGAAACATTTGTAGTGCCATCACCTTTAATCATTTTAACTTCATGCGTTGGGCTATAACCACTTCCGTCAATACTTAGTTTATAAGTTCTCGACGAACTGCCACTTTCCGAAATTGCCCAATATCTTGAAGTAAATAAAGAAGTGTATACAGGAACTGAACCGGGTATTGTCGATTCAAATTGCTCAGCAACAACAGTGCTTGTGCCCGATAATTCTGTATAGTTTAATGAAAAAGGTCTGTAATTGCCCCCTTTGCCAATAGCAAAGTCCTTCGAACCCACGGAACTGTATATTCTGGCTAATTTACCATTTACATAAGATGTGCTACTGGCATTAGAAATACTTGCAGAGGCACCCAAAGTTATGGTATTGCTTCCTGTGTTTAGCAAACCATTAGTAAGTGAAAGAGTACCATTCACAGTTGTCGACTGAGATAGGGTAATTCCTGTGGCGTTGTTAAGGGTAAGATTATTAACACTTGCAGGCATATTGGTCCCTGTATTTTGAGCAGTTCCTGAGCCATTAAGAATATAATTAGCCCCTGAACTTAATGTTCTGCTTCCACTCACGCGAATGGACCCTGCTGAATTATTTCCTGATAAGCCAAAACCTTCACCGTTGGTAACATAAGCAGAAGTAATAGTCCCCCCCGAAGATAAAGTGAAAGCCCCAGTCCCTGCGATATAATATGTACTGAAATTCAAATGGCCATTAACCGTTAACACACCACCTGTATTATAAGTTTTGTTCGCATTAAGACTAACCCCATTAGTTGAATTATTTGTGATTGTTACGTTATTTACAAAAGTAGTAGGCCACTCAGCACCGGTAGTTTGTGACAAAATTCCATTGTAGTTTAAAGAAGCAGTGGAGCCATAGGTTAAAGTAAAGCCACCCAAAGAAAAAATTCCTTTGGTCATAGTTAAAACACCATTTACGGTAGTACTACCAGCTAAAGTAGTTGTTCCACCACTATTAATTTCCAAATTTGTATAGGTTGTATAACGAATTGCTTGTGAGGAAGCTCCATTATATTTGACAGTAGCACTTGTGCCATTTAAAGTCAGAGTAATTGAAGTAAGAGTACCCCATGGCGTTGCGCCATTTAACACTAAAGTTCCTGTTTGCAATCCAGTCGTTAAGCCATTCATTCTAAAAGCTCCAACACAACCTACCCCTAAAGAAGAAGTTATCTGTCCGCCAACGGTTGTAGTCCCATCTTCAACCCTAAAGCCAGATTGTCCATAATTAGCTCCACTTTCTTTTGCAATCATGGTTACATCCCCACTTATATTAAAGGAAAATATTGTAGAAGTCATAATTGCAGAAAAATCACCATTAAGAGATAGATTAGAACCCGCATCAACAGAAGCGCATGACAATGTCCCGCCTCCTGTTATTAAACAAGAAGTAGAAGCACCAACATTATGAAGTAAGATTACAGTGCCACTAACAGACAAAGTAAAGCCTGAGTTTATGGTAAGAGTTGCTGCTGCTCCTGTAAAAGTTATTGAAGATGCAGCAGCATCCTCTGTAACAGTCACACTTTTGCCATTCTGAATATAAACAACATCACCTGCAATGGGAACACTAGCACCTGCTGCTCCACCTGAAGTAGCTGCCCATGTATTAGTCGAATTCCAATTACCAACAGCAATTGAAAATCGGTTAGCTCCCCAAACTGATTGCCCAACAGCCATAATAGTAAATATTAAAGCGATAATAATCATGCGATATTTAGTAAAAGAAGTAAAAGTGAGTTTTGATTTCTTTAAATTGTGATTGTTTTTCATATTTCTAGTTTGGTAGTTTGTTTATTTTGATTCTTTGTTATAAAATATATTTTCAGTTGTAAATGCTAATTACTAAGCCATTACTAATGTATAAATAATAAATTCGCTAACTAATAATCTAATATTACAAGATATTTTGGTATATAATTTTGATGAGGCAAAACTACTACCATTCTCCAAGTAAACATGTAAGGATATCCTGATATTTATGTAGGATATTCCTTATTTTTTTGTAGGGGTTTCCTTACTTTCAGGATAACAGGAAAAATTTACCGTTCACACTCTTTTGAATTTTTTCTTATAAAAAAAGCCTGCATCTTTTTGATGCAGGCTTCTATAAGTATAAAGATTAGAATCTTATTTCCAGTTTACTTTTACATTTTGTGTTGAGATGGAAGTTTTCACTCTAACCAAATACATTGCAGATGATAAGTTTAATTTGGCATTAAACACATTACTTCCACTTATATCCGATTTAAAAACACATGCTCCAGTTAAAGAATAGACTTCTATTTGTTGCAATTCTTCTCCAGTCTGAGCAATAATATTGAGCTGATCATTGTTTTCAAACACCTTAACATCTGAATTGTTTAATGGGGAATTAATGTCTCCAAAACGAATAAAGAATCTTCCGATAATAGCTTCTGATGAAAAATCAAATTCATAAGCTGTATTTTCATAAAGACTAATCAACTTACCTTTAAAACGGTCTTCAAGATAAACTTGTTCGTTGCTTTCTAATCCAAAAGCGATGATCTTAGCTTTTGAACCATTTGCAATATTAATTCCAACTGGAATAACAACATTAGTTTTATCAATGGTATTAATAATAAGTTTCTCCCCAGTTGAAGATTGGGTGTACATTTCAATCGGTAAATCATTGAACATCTTTTCCGAATCAAACCCTTCAAAAGATTTTTTCGCATCGGTATTTTTGCAAATCGCTAATTCATCATTTCCAAGTTCAGTTTCAGTTTTTAAACGCAGCAATATTTCAGTATTAGAAGCCTCTTTATAGAAACTTGCGGAACTATGTGTACGGGCTGTAGGAGGGAAAGTAAGTTTTGGGGCAATATAAGTTGCTTTCACGAAGAATCCTTGCATAGGAGCAATGTATGGCAAAGTACCTGCAGGAACACCAATCCCTGTCATTGAATTATAGGTTCTAAAATTAGCAATATTGGTAGTTGGTGCAGTTAAAGACAAGCTATTATCCCATAAATACAAGGAGGTACTAATATTGGTTTTGCCTAACAAGTTCCAATTAATATAGGAAGTATATGGGTTTGCCATAAGATTCCAACTCTGAGAAGATGTAGTACCATTATATATTAATGAGCTTGTATAGTCAAAAATTATTGGACTGTAAAAGAGGTTTCCACTTAATGTAGCCGTAAATGAAACGACTGGCCTTATAGCATAACCTGTTGTTGGCAATAAGAAATACACTGATGAAGTAACATTTGCCCCCCAACCTGTGCCATTAGCATAAGGCAACAACTGAGTTGAACTGCCTGTAGGGGTTATACTGGAGAGCATTGCACTCATACTTTTCTTAAAAGGAGAGCCAAACAAATGCCATCCATTATTTAGAACCCTTTGAGCAGTTGCAGGTAAATCTACATTATTTTGAATGAAGGATGCCCCTGACGATATTATAAAACCACTCGCACCTGCATTGTTTCTAATAGCACCAGTAATTGTTAGTTTACTACCACTCGCTAAAGTCAATGTTCTTCCAGCATTAATAATAATATTGTCTGAACTGCCACTAACAGTAATTCCTGTGATGTGATTTGAATTATCAAGGATAACATTCTTATCAATAGTAAGAGTTCCCGTAAGTAAATTTATAGTTTGTCCATCAATGCCGGAAGTAAATGTAATCGTACCTCCGCTAGTTACATTACTAAGAGCATATCGCAAAGAACCTGCCCCAGCATCATTATTATTACTTACTATAATTCCTACTCCTGAAGGAGTATTGAAAGAAATTTGATTTCCGTATGATGTCCCAACACTATTTGTAGCATAAGCCCTAACAAAATAAGTTGTCCCTGCAGTGAGGCCGGAGAGATTAGAGGAAAACGCTCCAATTCCTGTAGCATTTGAGATAATGTTATCTGCAATAGTTGGAGTTCCTATTGTATTCCAACAAATTCCTCTGGCAGTAACACTTGAACCACCATCAGAAATAATATTACCACCACTGCTTGCAGTGTTAAAAGTAATTGAACTAATTACAGATGTAGTAAGTGTAGGAAGACCCAAGGTGTTTGCAGTAATAACATTAGAATTGACACTTGTACAAGTTGCATTAGAGGCTCTGACACGATAATAGTAGATAGTACCATTCGATAAGCCACTAATAATGCTTGTTAGGTTAGCGCCAACTACTAAATTATTATAGCCGGCAACAAAACTGGTAAAAGTATTATTTAATGAAACATCAATTGCATAAGCTATTGCTCCACTCACAGCATTCCAATTGGCTGTAAATCTATTACCCATCAACCCATTCGCAGCAAGAGCAACAGGGGCTAACGGTGTTACTGGTTGAACATTAATTTGAACATTAGCAGAAGAAACTGAAGTACATCCCATTGAATTTGTTACAGTAAATAAATGACCACCTGAAACCAATGCAGAAATATTTGTTGTTGAAGTTGAACCATTTATAGCTCCAGGGTTAATAGTCCAGCTTCCCGCAGGCAAACCACTTAAAATCACACTACCAGTAGCTAATGCACAGCTTGGCTGAGTTAAAGTCCCAACTATTGGGGCAGTAGGTGTAATGGGCTGAACATTAACAGTCCCTGTTGTTGTAGCAGAAACACATCCACTAACATTTTTAGCAGTTATACTATAGGATCCACCAGCAGGGATTCCATTAAAAATACCTGTGGTATTATTATAGTTTATTCCATCATTACTAAAAGTAAGTCCAATAAGACTAGATGCTACACTTAATGTCCCTGTTGCAACTATACAACTAGGTTGGGCAACACTTACTATTGGTTGTAAGGGAGTTAAAGGCTGTGCATTTATCGTCCCAGTTCTTGCCATGGAGAAGCATCCTTCGGCGTTCTTTGCTGTTATACTATAAGAACCACCTGCAGAAATCCCATTAAATATACCTGTTGTATTATTATAGTTGACTCCGTCAATACTAAAAATCAATCCATTAATATCAGACGTAACACTTACTGTTCCTGTAGCCATATTGCAAGTTGGCTGAGTAACAATTACATTAGGTTGCAAAGGAGTCGATGGCTGAGCATCTATACTTCCAACTGTGGCAATAGAAATACACCCATTGGTATTCTTTGCTGTGATACTGTATGAACTACCAGCAGGAATTCCATTGAATATACCATTGATATTATTGTAGTTAACACCATCAATACTGAAACTTAATCCTGAAATATCAGATGTAACGCTAACTATTCCGCTTGCATCAAGACAGGTCGGCTGGATCACACTTACTAATGGTTGCAATGGGGTTGATGGCTGATTATCCAAGATTCCTGTTAATGCTAGAGAAACACACCCATTTGTATTTTTTGCAGTAATACTATAAGAACCGCCTGCAGAAATCCCATTAAATACACCGGTTGTATTAATATAATTAACTCCGTCAATACTAAAAGTTAATCCTGCTATAGCAGAAGTAACATTAACTATCCCTGTCGCTTCAGTGCAAGTTGGCTGCAAAACACTTACTATCGGCTGAGATGGTAATTCACTTATCACAGGGAGTGTTACAGTATTATTATTAATTGGGTCGAAAGAACAATTAGGGAATACATCATTACGGCTTATATTTGAAATAACAATACTCTGTAAGCTATTCACTGAGGATAAGTTTATTGTATTGAAACTTGCCTCTCCATTAATATCAGAAGTCACACTAACATTCATTAAACCTCCACCATTTATATTATAACTAATTGTTTGCAGGGTATTACTAAGCAAGCCCGAGAGTAAAATATTTGCAGGGCTTCCTGAACATAACTCAGAATTACTAATATTAACACTAGATAAACTTGGGTATGCATAAACTGGGATACTTGTTAAAGCAACTGTAAACCCATTGCTTCTTGCACAATTTGTACCAACATCAGTTATCGATACTAAATTATAGTTTGTAGTAGTTGTCACAGGAGTGACTGCTACTCCAAATGGAGTTCCACTGACAACAGCATCAACCGATTGATCAGAGATTCCATCATTATAAATTACATTATACATTCCACTTCCTGAAGTAGAGGTAAGAGTTAACAACCCAAGTCCGGTTGCACAAAATGGCCCATTTGCACTTAAACTTCCCTGAGGAATTGGGTTTATGATTATACTAGCCGATCCTCCTATAAAGTTACTGTTTCTGCTACAATTAACATCAGTGACCGACACTAAGGTATAATTTGTTGTTACAATAATAGGATTTGTATACACATCAAAAGGAATTCCGCTAATAACACCTGTAGCAGTATGATTTGCTCCGTCATTTTCTTTATATACTATTGTAAAAGGGCCTGTTCCTGCAGTGGCAGTCCATGTTAATTGACCTACGCTTGTAACACAGAAAGGCCCATTTGCTGATAAGCTACCTTGTGGAAGTTCATTTACCGTAACCGAAGCTGAAGCAGTGTTAGTACATCCAAAACTGTTTTGAGCAGTAACAGTATACTGTGTGTTTATAAAAGGAGTAACACTTGATGGATTTTGAGAATCCGAAGTAAATCCTACAGGATTAGACACCCATGCATAGGTAGAAGATATTGGTATCACTGAGGTAACAGAAATGTTATCCACTGCAGGAACAGCATAGTTCGCAACTGCATCACACTTATAAGTAAAAACTAATCTCACAGTAGTTCCTGCGAGGGCATTTGGAAGATTCACTGTTTGTAAAGTATAGGTGCTGTATGCAATCGCGTCATTTGTAAAAACTTCCGTATAACCACTTGCTGGCAAAGTCCCTGCAACTGGAACGTTGCTATTAGTTGTAGTAAATATTTTCAAATAATCATAGCCGGCATCTAATATTGGCATTTTCAAATAAAACATTAGTTTAATATTTGTAGACCCTACTGGCACAACAATATCTCTGTAAAAATGATTCACGCTTGCATTTCCTGTTCCAACAAAACTAGTCCCAATAAAAGCTGCATTTGTTCCTGCCTGAACACCCGCTGCGGTTCCAACTGACCAGATATTTTTAGTGCCATTCACAACAGTCCAGTTGTTTAAAGCAAGTGTTCCTCCTGTCTCAAACCCACCATCACTAGTCGGAGAGAGAAGAGTCGCATTATTGAATGAATTACTCGTTGAAGATGAACTCAAATTCACTGAAGTCCCGATACAAATTGTATTGCTCGATGCTGTTGCAACAAGAACTGTTGGAATTGGATTTACTGTTAAACTGATACTTCCCGAATTTACGCATCCATTATCAGGTCCTCCTGAATTATCAATTGCAGTAACTGTATAGGTAGTGTTTACTAATGGGCTTGCAGTAATATTTGCAGCATCTCCCAATCCATTTGACCAGGAATATGAATACCCTACATTCGAACTCGATGCTGTTAAAGTAGTTGAACTTCCTAAACAAACTTCGGTATTACCTGCAACAAGGTTGATAGCAGGAGGAGTGTTTACTGTAGCAGTAACAGCTTCTCTTGGGCTTGTACAATTACCGTTTGTTTCTGACACATAAAATATAGTTGTAGAGGAAACGGGATAAGCACTTAAGGTAGAAGCACTTTGCCCACTTATGGCTGTTCCTCCACTTGCAGTGATATACCACAAAAAAGTATTTCCAATAATTCCACTTCCAGTAACTGAACAAGCAGGAGTGTTCGGACCACATTGTATACTATTATTAGCTAAAGGAGTGACAGGTGAAGGATTAATCGTAACAGCACTGCTAGTCAAATTGCTTGAACAAGTAGTTAACACATTTGTTGCAGTAACAGTATAGGCCTGGTTAACAACTGAAGCTGAAGTATTTATTATTGAGGTTGAGCCTGAAGCAGTATTTACCCCACTTGGAGACCAACTCCAGTTGTAGTTGGATGTGAGATCCGAACCCACCTGCCCTGTAAGCATAATCTTTGGTCTGCTTGATGAAGTGCCTGATGCAGTAGTCCCTCCACAAATTAAAGCTAAAGTAAGATTGTCAGCACGGTAATATGCGCTCGAAACATAGGTTGTTGCATCCATTTTGGCATAATTACTTGTTCCCCCTCCATTGTTATTACTCCAACAAAATTGCACTATAATATTTGAAACCCCATCCCAATAAAATGGGCTAGAAAGAACAAATTGATTATTACCAGTTGCAGTTGTCAAGCTACTATTACTATATACTGTTGAGAATGTAGCAGTATTGTTTATTCCTGCGCTCATATTCGAAGCAGTTGTCAAGGCCATGCTTACCGCAAAACCTGCATAAATACCGCCTCCTGTTGCTACAGAGATTGTTAAACCAGTAATGTTTCCCGTAGTTAGTCCTGCTGCATTTAATTCTGATTTTAACAAAATATGTTGTGTTTTACTTCCTCCATACAAATGATAGAATATGGCATCATAGCTAGACCCTGTCGTTGCCCCTGCCCCAATAGTTGCAGTTCCTGATGTAGCTGGAACGCTCGCGCCAACCAAGGAGATTGTTGCACCACTGCAAACTACAGATGGAGTAGCTGTTGCCTTGGTAATATTGGGGAGAGCATTCACTGTAATACTTATGGTTTTAGTATCAGAACATCCATCGCCTGATGCGGTTAAAGTATAAATATATGTTCCTGCCAAAGTTGGCGTTATTACACAAGGATTATTGGTGTTTTCCACAGTTAAACCACTACCTATTGTTGAACAAGTCCAACTATAAATGGCCGACAAAGAAGGGAAAGCAGCTGTCAAAGTTACACTCTGATTTAAACAAATGGCAGAATCAGATGCACTTATACTAGCATTCATTATATTTAAAGTAGCAGAGTTAGAAGTTACACTCAAACAAGGAGAAGTGCCACTAATTATAACATGATATTCATTCCCACTCAATGAGGAATTGGGTGTATTAATTGTCAAGGTGTTTAAATTTGCCCCACTTATTGTAGACCATGTTGAACCACCATTAGGACTAAACTCCCACTGATATGTTAAATTACTTCCACTGGCACTAACTGAAAATTCGACATAGCTAGTATTTGAGCAAATCGTATGCGATATAGGTTGTGTCACTATTAAAACGGCATCATGCACGGTTAACAAGGCAGGATCTGAAATAACAGCCCCTCCATTTAAACTACATCTGTATTTATTTCCAGTATTCAAAGAAGTGAGGCCTGATAAATGTAAGCTAACATTTGTTTCTTCTGCTAAATCCAACCATGAGACACCATTATCGGTGCTAATTTGCCATAGGTATGAAGTCACCCCGTCAGAGGTCGCTATTGAAAATATTGCAGTTTCGTTACTGCAAACTGTTTGATTTACGGGTTGAGATGAAATACTGATGGAACTTATAGTTAGGCTTACATCAGATGATGTAACAGATGTGCAAGGAGCTGCACCTGAAACTATACAATGATACAGATATCCCGACATAGAAGTAGCACCTGTAAACGAGTATGTATCACTTTGAGCTCCTAAAATATTAACAAAACCACTTCCTGAATTCTCTTGCCATTGGTAGCTCAGACCACTTCCCGTTGCATTAACCGAATATGTTGCGGTTCCTCCATCAAGTATAACTTGATTTCCTGAATGTGAAGCAATGTTGACAGCAGTGTTTAATGTAACAGTAGCAGTTGTTGTATTTGAACATCCTTCAGCAGAAGTTCCAGTAACGGTATATATCGTGCTAGCAGTTGGATTAGCGGTAACAACTGAGCCAGTAGAAGCCGATAGGCTAGCTGAGGGTGACCAGCTATAAGTTGATCCACCATTTGCGGTTAACACTGCAGATCCTCCTGTACAAATTGTTGCATTTTCGACAGAAATGCTAGGTAATGTAATTGGATTGATAGTAATTAGGGCAGACTTACTGCAACTTCCTAAAGTAGCCGTAGCCGTATATGATTCACTTGCAGTTGGCTTCGCATATACTACTGAATTCATACTACCTGTATAAGCAGATGTTGCAATAACATCTGTATATAAATCAGTACTTGGAGTCCAACTAACCTGAGGTTTTACTGCTGTGATTTTCAAATTATCAATTAACCAACCATAATAGTTTGTGCTGCTATCGTTAGTATAACGAAAACGTATTCTAAATTGACTGGTTAAAGCAGCTATTGGAATATTAATGGTTTCTGTTTTCCACAAACTATTGGTAGGCAAAGACGTAGCAGTTGTTAAAGCTGTAATCCAGCTCGCATAACTTTTTGTTGAAAAACTGACTACACTATTAAATAATGTTCCAGCACCTGCATAAGAACTTGTTGGGAAAGCCACCCAAGTGCTTCCTCCATCTGTAGAATACTCAACATAACCATAATCATACGAGGTAGAATTGCCTTCCATGGCTGCAATTTGAGAAAATATTAACTGGGCAGAACTAACTCCCGATAAATTAATATTCGAATTTAAACTATAAGTTGCCACAGAACTAAAACCACTTGTATTAAAATATACCGAACCTGTGCCTTCTGCAAAATAGGTAGTATTTAAAGTCGCTGTAGTAGTTGTTGTACCTGATACTGTAGCAGCGGTAAAATTACTGGAACTCGCATTAAAGTTATCGCTAAATGTGTTTACCGAGTATTCACCCCCACTTGCCGTTAAAGTTGCAACGCTACCGGAACAAACAGACAAAGGACTCTGCACTATACTAATAGCACTTGGTGCTGGATTAATAGTTACAACAGTTGTGCTTGCCGTTGATGTACATCCATTTTCCGTAGCAGTTAACGAATACGTTCCACCTGCCGCAATACTAACGCTTGAAATACTAGGATTTTGTGTTGTTGAAACAAAACTATTAGGACCTGTCCAACTAAATGTTGTGCCAATATTACTTGTTCCAGTTAAGTTTAATGTGCCGCCTGCACAAATGGGTGAATTATTGTTTGCACTTGCGGTTGGAATTGGCTTAATGGTAACTGTGATTACATTTGAGTAATCTACGGATAAACCAGCAGTACAACTTACTTTTAACCTATAATAAGTAGTACTCGTAACAAGGCCTGTCACCAATGCATTGGGGGTTGTTTGTCCGTTAAAATCTACCCATTGAGAGTTATCAGCAGAATTCTGCCATTGATAAGCACTGCCAGTGCCTGTTGAATACCCACTAGCACTTATCGTTGGGGTTCCTGAACCACAAAAGGATGCATTCCCAATTGCTGTTCCACCTATTGCACCCGTACAAGGAACCGCAGTAATAGCAGTAATAATCATATGGCCAGCAGTTCCAGCTCCACCTGTTTTGGTTCCGCTAGTTCTATATGCTCCACCCCCTCCACTACTGTATACTGTTCCAGCAGAACCATTTGCATTGGTTGTTGATCCAGCGCCGCCATTTCCACAAGGTGAAATCCCGGTTCCTCCAACTGCTCCTACACCTGCTGCACCAGCAGCGCTTGTGCTTCCTCCTGCTCCTCCACCTCCACCTTTTGAACTTGCTGTTCCAGATGCACCGTTTCCTCCTGCCCAATTGGTTCCTGCAGTATTTCCTGTGGTTGTACCTATTCCACCGGCTGCTCCAACAGCTGTTGTTGCTCCACTTCCACCTGGTCCGCCGACAGCGATGACCGTATTGGTATTAAAGGTAGTGCTACCTCCTGTGCCTCCTAATGCTCCCGATGCTCCGGCTGTACCGGCTGCACCTAATGCATAAGAATATGATGTCCCAGGGACAACAACAATATTACTCACTTTAGAATATGAACCTCCGGCACCGCCACCGCCTGCTGCTCCACTTGTGGTTGAGGCACCGCCTCCTCCGCCTCCGCCACCACGGCATTCAACATTTATTAAGGTTACTCCTGGGGGACATTTCCAACTCGTGCCTGATGTTAATGTCATAGTCATATTTACTGTAGTAGCCAAAGTATTAGCAGTGGTTCCGCAAGTATTGGATGGTGCAACGCCAACATTTCCGCTAGTGGCACCAACTGTTACAGTAACTGAATTTGTTGTATTTCCGGCCGTTTGCACCCAATCTGCCGGAAATGTCCAGTTAAAGGTTGTAGAAAGAATATTAGTAACCGAATAGACCTGTGATGAACCAACCACAGGAGTTGCAGAACCAGTGATAGCTCCAACTGCTGAAGGTGTAATAGCAGCAACTACTGCTGTCCTGCCCGATGTGCAAGTTGAGGTGGCGTCTACATAATAAGTTGTCGTAGTGGAAAGACTAGGAGTAACAAAGGTTTCTCCTGTCCCCAAAGACGTTCCTCCGGTTGCAGCTGCATACCAGTTTAAAGTTGTACCTGCCGACCCTGTTGCTCCTAAAGTTGCACTTCCCACTCCACATAGGGCTGCAGGGGTGCTCCCTGTAATTGTCGCTGGGCATAAGGTTCCTGTAACACCCACATTATCGAGGAAAACATCATTCGCACACTTGTCAGACGAATAATTACTTGTCAACTGGAACTTAATTTTAACATTGGCTTGATTGATATAGGGAGTTAAGCTATATGTTTTATTTGTAAAAACAACACCTGTTGATTTAGGATTTGAAGCAATTGTATTTGGATAAGTAGTACCTCCATCAGTTGAAAGAGTAACTACAAAAGTAGTATTTGCAACCCCCATATTTATTAAATCAATGCTTAGAGTAGCAGCTGTATAACCAGCTAAACTAAAAGTAGGAGTAGTCAAAAACGTATAAGTTGGACTAAGATTATTATATGAGTCAAAAATTGCACAATTGTTTGTTTGAGGATATGTAGAACATGCGCTATATGCAGTGTTTTTTGTTACTGCAGTTGTGCCAGTTCCACCAATAGCCCATCCCGTATTGGGAAATGTCCCTTCAAATGTCTCGGTGGTTAGGGGTGTTTGGGCATTCACACCCTGACAAAAGCCAAACATTATAAAGATAAGCATCATAATTAAGTTTGGAGAAAATCTTCTTACAAGCAATAAGTACGTTTTTTTCATGTGTTTTTTAATTTAATGTTGTTAAATATTATTAGGCTGCAATAATAATACTTTTTCTTATCCATGCAAATATCTAGTCTGAATATTTTCTTCAACAAAAGTTAATTTCACTTAAATTTCAATTCATATACTATTTATTCATCTTATTATCTACCACTTACAAGTCATTAATAATTATTCTCATTTCAAACATATCGAAATAAATACTCATCAAAATGATTATCCCCCTAATTAATTATCTTATGAAAGCCAGCAATATTCTAAATTATAATATTTGTAATTTTTGTTTAATGAAATACTGGGTTTACTACACGTCATATTTATTTCAATACTAATTAATGGAATTTACAATACGTTTTTATTAGTTTTATCAATTACATATCTCCTCATGTTTTTATACATTACGCCATACACATTTACTAAGCATAAACGTCGGCTTCCATGATTAAATAAGATTGACAGCAAGTATTCTTGTAACTGTTATTATTAATAATACTCAGACAGAAATTTTATTTTGGAGAAGGGGTGAATAGGATATTAGACTATTAGGCTTTTAGGCTTTTAGCTTTTTGGAATTTTATTTTATTAGGAAAACCTAACAGGTTTGGTTCTTATAACTGAAGTAGGGAATAGATAGGGACGTATAGCCTAGTAGACTTCTTGGAAGAAGACCCAAGACCCAAGAAGGTGTTTA
>CAIXTV010000214.1 GCA_903922465.1 uncultured bacterium | reverse complement strand
TTATTATGACTGCTTGGTTGGCCGTGGCTGCTTACTTTCTGTTTTCTTATAGCCTGAATAAGTTTGTCTACGAAAAAATCCGTTTGATTTATAAGACCATACATACCTTTAAACTTCCAAAAACTCAGCAATATCAAAGCCCTTTTTCACATATAAGTGATGAGTTAATTGAATCGGTGAATGAGGAAGTAGCTGAATGGGCAGCCATAAAAACAAAAGAAATTAACGACCTGAAAAAGCTGGAAATTTATAGAAAAGAATTTCTGGGAAACGTTTCGCATGAACTTAAAACACCCATCTTCAACATACAGGGATATATTCTCACCCTTTTAGATGGTGGACTCGAAGACCCCAGCATCAACAAAGCCTACCTGCTTCGCACCGAACAATCGATCAACAGAATGATTGCCATAGTGGAAGATCTTGAACAAATATCAAAACTCGAATTGGGAGAGTTGCAAATGAATTATTCTCGCTTCGACATAGTAGCCCTCACACGAGAAATCTTCGAATTCCTCGAGATGAAAGCCCGTCAGGCAAATATTAGTTTATATAAAGGTGAAGTTTATGATAAGCCGATTTTGGTGAATGCCGATAAGGAGAACATAAAAAGGGTGTTGATAAATCTGCTTGAGAACTCTATCAAATACGGCCGAACCGATGGAAGTGGGAAGACAAAAGTGAGTTTTTTCGATATGGATGAACACATACTCATAGAAGTAACTGACAATGGCTTTGGCATAGAGGAACAACACATTCCAAGAATATTCGAACGCTTCTACCGTACCGATAAGAGTCGGTCGCGTACGCAGGGAGGCACAGGTTTAGGTTTATCGATTGTGAAACATATTATCGAAGCACATAAACAAAATGTTCATGTTAGATCAAGCATCAATATTGGCTCAACTTTTGGGTTTACCTTAAAGAAGGGGTAATTAGTGGCTGCAGGAAAGTCTTAAAAGTGGGCAGTCGGCAGTCGGCAACAGCAAACTTCTAAGCTTAGGTTCATTGTGGATTAATGGTTGCAATCTGCAGATTGCCAATTGCCGACTGCCGACTGCCGATTTATACTTATTTCTTAGGTTTAACTTCTTCTCTAATGTTTTTCAATTCTTTGATTTTAACGCCACCCTTATATTCAACTTGGTAAACAACATTGCCACCAGCATCCCAATAGGTCCATTTGCCTTCTTTTATGCGATTTAAAAAGTTGCCTTCGCCCGATTTTTGCCCGTTCTGATGATATTCAACCCATTTGCCATCGGGTTTACCCTCTATCATTTCCTGTTCTTTTATTTTCACTCCGTATTTATCCCAAAATTGCCACATTCCGGTCTTAACGTTTTTAAGATAACTGCCCGACTCCGACTGTTTGCCGGTTTCGTAAAATTCAGTCCATTTGCCTTCTTTTAAGCCAGCCTTATATGGTCCTTCACTCTGAAGGGTGCCGATTTCATACCAATAGGTGGAAGCGCCATCACGTTCGTTATCTTTATAATGAAGAACATATTTGGGTTTGCTGCTAAAAAACCAACCCTTCCATTCTCCATCCATCTTGCCTTCTTTAAAATATCCTTCGTCTTTTGTGGTACTGCTTTTATACCAACTAGTCCACAATCCCGATTCTTTATCATCAAGGAAATTTCCTTCACGTTCTTTAACTCCATCTTCATACCAAGCCGTCCAAACGCCTGTTCGTTTGCCTTTTTCGAAAAATCCCTGTTTCCATTTCTCGCCGGTTTCGTAAAAATAAGTCCATTTCCCATCGGGTAATCCTTCTTTAAAAGGGCCTCTGCTACCTACTTTCCCATTTGGATGATAGAATGTCCAAATGCTATCCTGAAGACCCATTATTGATTTGCCTTCCATCTCTTTTTTGCCCGTATTTCGCCACCAATAAGCATAACCCTCTATCTGATCATCTTTGTAAAATCCCTCAAACTCTTTCACCCCATTGTCGAAATAGCTAAGGCTTTTACCATTCTTTAAATTGTTTTGATATTCGGAAACATCTTTAATGCTATCGTTTTTCCAATAAGTAATCCATTTCCCACTCATTAAACGGTTTTTGTTTTGTCCTAGTTTTTCATTTTCTCCTGTTGGATACCAGCTTTTATATGAACCATTCACCACTTGAGACTCAATCCATTTGTTGCCGTTGCGATACCAAAACACCCATAATCCTGTTTTATCTCCAATAGCATACTCTCCTTCCGACCATTTCTTACCGTTTTCATACCAAAAGGTCCATTTTCCGTTTTCTTTCCCGTTAAGCATCATGCCCTCGGCTTTTTTGTTTTTAAGCGAATCGGTCCAATAAGTGGTGTTTAGCACTTGAGCGACCAAAGAATTGGCACTTAGCAAAAGAATAATTACAATAAGTTTCTTCATGATATTTTTAAAGATTAATATTTACGATCGGTGGTGAATAGAACTAGTTGTTCAAGTGAATGGCGCGATTCGTTTTCGGGAAAGCCTTGTAAGATAACAAGGGCTTTGTCGCGATAGAAAAGCATTTTTTCGTGAGCATAAGCAATGCCCCCACTCCGATTCACTTGTGTGATAAGTTGATTAACCGTTTCGGGTTTGTTGCTATGTCTTTTGATTGAATTAATGATTTTTCTTTTTTCTAAAAAAGAAGAATTGTTTAAAAGATAAATGAGAGGAAGGGTGAGTTTTTTCTCTTTAATGTCGATGCCGGAAGGCTTACCGGTTTGGTTTGTCTGTTGAAAATCGAACAAATCGTCTTTAATCTGAAAAGCGATACCCAAATTTAAGCCAAACTGATACATAAGATCAACTGCCGTAGTGTCGGCCCCTGATGATGCAGCCCCACCTGCTGTGCAGGCAGCAAACAAACTTGCCGTTTTCTTTTGAATGATTTCGAAATAAATGTCTTCTTCAATATCAAGATGACGTGCTTTTTCTATTTGCAGCAGCTCCCCTTCACTCATTTGACGGGTTGCGTCGGCAACAATACTGAGCAATTGATGTTCGTTGTTGTCTAATGCCAGCAACATACCTTTCGACAAAAGAAAATCGCCCACCAACACAGCAATCTTGTTTTTCCATAAAGCATTTATCGAAAAAAAGCCCCTTCTTTCGTTAGAATCGTCCACTACATCATCGTGAATGAGGGTAGCTGTGTGCAACATTTCTATCATAGAGGCAGCTCTATGGGTCGATTCGTTAATGTTTCCGCAAACTCCGGCACTTAAAAAAACCAATAAAGGCCGCATTTGCTTCCCTTTGGTTTTGAGAATATATTGAGTTACCTTGTTCAGTAGAAAGATATTACTCTTAAAGGTTTGCTTGAAATTGCTGTCAAACAATTTAAGCTGTTCTTCGATAGGTTTGCGTATTTGACTTAGGTTATCCATTTGAAATTATCAGTTATCAAAAGTACACAAATTTTATTTTCGCCGATGTTCTTGATAAATGTTAATTTTGCCATTAAAATTATGGCAGGATTTTTATTCAATAGAATTGTCTTCGGGCCCGTCAAAAGCCGCAGATTAGGCGTTTCACTGGGCATTAACCTTTTGCCCATTGGCTTCAAATATTGCACCTTCAATTGTGTGTATTGCGAGTGCGGATGGACTTTGCATAACGAAATTGATAGTGAAAAGCTACATAGTCGTGAAGATGTGGAAAAAGAATTAGAAATCGCGCTTAAACAATTTAAAGAAGCAGGCAAGCCTATTGATGCTATAACCTTTGCTGGAAATGGTGAACCTACTATACATCCCGAATTTGCAGGCATTGTTGATGACACTCTTGCGCTTCGCGACCTATGGATGCCAAATGCAAAAGTGAGTGTGCTGTCAAATGCAACCATGCTCGACGATACTGATGTTTTTCAGGCATTGCTAAAAGTGGATAATAATATCCTGAAACTGGATGCCGGCACTCAAGAAACATTTCAATTAATAAACCATAGTTTGCAAAACACCACTCTTCAAAGCATAGTTGAAAATCTTATCCGCTTCGAAGGGAAACTTACTATACAGAGTCTTTTTGTGAAGGGTATGGTAAATGATCAGGAAATTGACAATACAACTCCTGAAGAAGTTGCTGCTTGGTTGAAACATATAGAAAGAATTCGGCCAACATCAGTTATGATTTATCCAATTCACAGGGCAACCCCCGGCGAAAAGCTCGAAGTGACTAATCATAAGCTTTTGCTCAATATTGCTGCTCAGGTGGAAGCTCTGGGTATCACCACACAGGTTTACGAATAATCATGCTACATTATCCTCCCAAAATATTAATTGCCTTTGGCGAAGCACTGAATGGAAATGAGAAAATATTTCATTGGCTGCTTGTAAACGGTTATCCCGAATTGGCGGCTTTGTGCAATTCTATTCATTCCGACACCGAAGCTTTCGATTGGTTGCTAAGTCATGGATTTCCTGAATTGGGAGTGCTGAGCAATGCCATTGATGGGGAACCTAAAGCTATTGAGTGGCTGGGAAAAAACCGCTTCGAGTTTTTATTACTATTTGCAAATGCTTGTCAAGGCGATGAAACTTCGCTGAAATGGCTACAAAATAATGATGGTGCCTTATTTGTTATTTTAGCGCAACGCATACATAACATCCTCAACGAGCAAGCACGCAATACGAAAGATTACCATAAAATAAGATGGTAGACTGATGAAAAAAAGGAATTATACAATTATAGAAGAATAAAAAGGATTTAATTGTACTAATTTGAAATGAGAAAACGGAAATAAAGACAAATTGTACTATTCATACTTGCCTTTTGGTAATATTTCGAATTTAAATTTGTAAAAAAACTATGTGAGGAATAGTTTTACAGCTTAAAAATTGCAATTACAACTTAATAAAAAAGCAAAAAGCCGTCATAAACGGCTTTTTTGCTCCCCAGCCTGGACTTGAACCAGGGACCCTTTGATTAACAGTCAAATGCTCTAACCAACTGAGCTACTGAGGAATTATCTTTTTTCCTGTTTTGCATCCTTTGAGAAATCTCTTTGAAGTGAGATTCTAATCAACTGAGCAGCTGAGGAATTTCTTGTAAAACTTTCTTTAAATGAAGATAAAGAAAATAATAAAGAAAGCTTATATTAAAGAACGTCTTGATTCTAAACACTTTGGAATACTTTATAGGATTATTTCCATGTTTTTAGGTTTGCAAAATTAATGATTAAATTAAATAATCCAATATCTTTGTAAAAAAAATATTCTACTAAGTAAATATATCAAGATATGAAAAAAGTTTTAGGACTAGGAAATGCCCTAGTCGACATCATGACAATGCTCGAAAGCGATGCTCTGCTCAATGAGTTTAATTTACCAAAAGGCAGTATGCAATTGGTTGACAAAGAAACAGCTAACAATATAAACAATGCCACTAAGCATTTAAATAAGAAACTGGCATCGGGTGGTTCTGCTGCAAATACCATTCATGGATTGGCTAATTTGGGAGTAAAAACAGGTTACATCGGGAAGATTGGGAAAGATGAATTGGGTGAATTTTTCAGAAACGACATGATAAAAAGCAATATTGAACCTAAACTTGAATATGGTTTAACCGATTCTGGTTGCGCAATTGCTTTGGTGAGCCCCGATTCAGAGCGTACTTTTGCTACTTATTTGGGTGCTGCTGTTGAAATATCGGATTCAGATATTCGTCCATCTCAGTTTGATGGATATACACACTTTCATATCGAAGGATATTTGGTGCAAAATCACGCTTTGTTACTTAAAGCCGTTCAAACGGCAAAAGAAAAGAATCTGATTATTTCTCTTGATTTAGCAAGCTATAATGTAGTGGAAGCAAATTTAGAATTTCTCGAAAATCTCGTTCTGAATTATGTTGATATTGTTTTTGCTAATGAAGAAGAAGCAAAAGCTTTTACCGGATTTGAACCCGAATCTGCTTTAATTGCTCTTTCTGATAAATGCGAAATCGCTATTGTTAAAACCGGGAAAAACGGCTCTTTAATCAAAAAAGGAGATGATTCACATAGTATAGGTATAATTCCGGTAAATAGTATTGATACAACAGGTGCAGGTGACTTATATGCATCAGGGTTCCTTTATGGCTTATTAAACAATCTTTCACTTGATAAATGTGGAAATATTGGTGCTGTTTTATCAGGTCATGTGATTGAAGAAATAGGTGCAAAAATGAGTCTTAATAAATGGGAAAAATCGTTATTAATGATTGATAAAATTAGTAACCTATAATAATTACAAAATGAGATTAATTCAGTCCATCGCTTTAAGCGTATTATTGACAATGGTATTGTCAAATACCGGAAAATGTTTTACGGGAACTAAAGATTCACTTATGCAAAAGAAAATAGAACAATTTGCTGTAGTTAAACTAACTACCAATCTAACCAAACTTACTATTAAAGAAAAAGAAATGCTCCCTATATTAATAGAGGTTGCAGATATTATGGATGAAATTTTCTGGATGCAAACCCTTGGTGATAAAACTGTATTTCTATCCAGTATAAAGGGAATAAACACCCGTAAGTTTGCATTGATTAATTATGGGCCTTGGGAAAGACTTAACGAAAATAAAGCTTTTGTAGACGGATTTAAAGAAAAACCTGAAGGTGCAAATTATTACCCAAAGGATATGACAAAGGAAGAGTTTGACCAATTTGCAGATAAAAACAAAACTTCTTTGTATACACTCATTCGTCGTAACGATGACAAAACATTGAAATGTGTGTGGTTTCATCAGGAATATAAAGCTAAAGTCGAAAAAGCAGCTCAGCTTTTAGAAAAAGCTGCTTTGCTTGCCGAAGATACTGGATTAAAGAAATATCTTCAACTCCGTTCAAAAGCATTATTGACAGACGATTATTTCGATAGCGATATGGCCTGGATGGATATGAAAAACAACACCCTTGATTTCGTCGTGGGTCCAATTGAAACCTATGAAGATGGATTGTATGGTTATAAAGCCGCTCAGGAAGCCGCTATTTTGATAAAAGACAAAGAATGGAGCAATAAGCTTGCAAAATATGCTGCACTACTACCAAAACTCCAAACAGAACTACCTGTTGATCCTAAGTATAAGCAAGAAGTTCCTGGCACGAGTTCCGATATGAATGTGTATGATATAGTGTATTATGCAGGTCATGCTAATTCAGGGGGAAAGACCATTGCTATTAATCTACCCAATGACGAAAAGGTACAGGCAGAAAAAGGGTCGAGACGTTTACAATTAAAGAATGCAATGAAAGCAAAGTTTGATAATATTCTTATCCCTATTGCCAAAAAACTTATTGATCCTACTCAGATGAAAAACATCAAGTTTGAAGCGTTTTTTGCAAATGTAATGTTTCATGAAGTTGCACATGGTTTAGGCATTAAAAATACGGTTACAGGAAAAGGTACCATTAGGGAAGCCTTAAAAGATCAGTATTCAGCTTTTGAAGAAGCAAAGGCCGACATATTAGGTTTGTTTTTATCAACTTATCTTATCGAAAAAGGGGAACTAAGTGGGTCGACAGTTGAAGATGCTTATGTTACTTATATGGCTGGTTTGATACGTTCGGTGCGTTTTGGTGCTACTGAAGCACATGGGCAAGCTAATATGATGTGCTTAAATTATTTTGAAGAGAAGGGCGCCTTTAGCCGTAATTCAAAAGGCACCTATATTGTTGATTTCCTTAAAATGAAGGAAGCCGTAAATTCGTGGGCCGCAATGGTAATTAAGTTTGAAGGTGAAGGCGATTATGAAGGAGCAAAGAAATACAATGATGCAAATGGGCTTATTAAGCCTGAATTACTGTCAGATCTTAATCGACTTAAATTATCAAATATTCCTGTAGATATTGTTTTTGACCAAGGTATAAGAACAATGGGTTTAACGAAATAATGATTTAAAAATACTTTTAAGGTTTACTCAAAATAAATAATTATGGCAGAACAGCAAAAAAAACCTAAAGTCGGTATTGTTGGCAGTGGAAGTTGGGCCACAGCATTATCGAAAATACTATTAAACAATGTTGATTCTATTAATTGGTGGGTTAGAGAAGAGGACGTTGCACAAAACTTACATATTTATGGAAGAAATCCTTTATATTTAAGTTCGGTCGGATTTAATCGCGAAAGTCTTAATATATATACTGATATCAGCAAACTTATAGCCGAATCGGATCATATTATTTTTGTGATTCCTGCAGCATTTATGAAAAAGCAACTTTCGAGAATTGCCCCTAATGCCTTTAAAGGAAAGAAAGTGCATTCAGCCATTAAAGGCATAATACCCGAAACAAATCAGATTATTGCTGAATTTTTCATCTCTAAATATGGAATGTCAAGTCAGGATATTTCTGTGATTTCAGGTCCATCGCATGCCGAGGAAATTGCCCTTGAAAAACTCACTTATCTCACTGTTTCGTCGATGAATCCTCTGCTCTCAGAAGAAGTCGCTGCTTTGTTAGGGTGTAAGTTTGTGAAAACAACGACTTCCGATGACATTTATGGTACCGAATATGCTTCGGTCTTGAAAAACATCTATGCTATTGCAGTTGGAATTACAAAAGGATTGGGGTATGGAGATAATTTCATTTCGGTGCTAGTGGCAAATGCTTTGCAGGAGATGGAGCGATTTATTGCCGCTGTTCATCCAATAGATCGCAATTTATCAGGCTCGGTTTATTTAGGCGATTTAATTGTTACAGCTTATTCTCAGTTCAGTCGTAATCGTACTTTTGGGAATATGATTGGAGCAGGCTACTCGGTGAAATCAGCTCAACTCGAAATGAAAATGATTGCTGAAGGTTATTATGCCACTCGATGTATACATGAAATCAATAAAAAATATAATGTTGAAATGCCAATAGCTTCAGCGGTATATAATATTCTTTACGAAAGCATTTCTCCCTATATCGAAATTAAAATAATGGAAGACCGGATTAGGTAAATAGTTATTGGGTTATTAGTTAATTGTGGTTGGTTAAGAAGCCGATGGGCGGGGATAATCAATAGAATAATGCAATCCGAGGCTTTCTTTGCGGTTGATTGCCATTTTAATGATTAAATATCCAATATTAATCATATTGCGCAATTCGCAAATGCTGAGCGTAAGTATCGATTTGTTGTAGAGATCTTCGGTTTCGTTATAAATGATTTCGAGACGATCGAAGGCTCGTTTTAAACGTAAGTCGGAACGTACTATTCCAACGTAATGGCTCATTATGCTTTGAAGTTCTTTTATTGATTGGGTGATGAGTACCATTTCTTCGTTCATTACCATTCCTTCGGCGTTCCAATCGGGAATTTCATTACAAATTGCTATGCTTTTACTTTTAAGAATTGAATTTTCGCTGGCACGATGTGAAAACACTAAGGCTTCAAGCAGTGAATTTGAAGCCAGACGATTTGAACCATGTAAGCCTGTTGAGGCACATTCACCGGAAGCGTAAAGGTTTTCGATGGAAGAACAGCTCCATTCGTTTACTTTGATTCCTCCACAAATGTAATGTGCTGCAGGAACCACAGGTATCATCTCTTTTGAGATATCAATACCAATGCTTAAGCATTTTGCATAAATATTGGGGAAATGGTCGATGAGCTCAACCTTTTCGATACGGCTGCAGTCGAGATAGACATAATCGCAACCGTTTATTTTCATTTCATTATCGATGGCACGAGCCACAATATCGCGGGGTGCAAGTGAACCTCTAGCATCGTATTTGTGCATAAACTCTTTAAAATCTAAAGTCTTCAGCACAGCTCCTGCGCCACGCAAGGCTTCGGTGATGAGGAAAGATGGTTTTTCGGAAGGATTATACAGAGAAGTAGGATGAAATTGTATAAACTCCATGTTTTCAATCTTGCCTTTGGCACGATACACCATAGCTATGCCATCGCCTGTTGAGATGACGGGATTGGTGGTAGTGCTGTATACATTACCCACTCCGCCTGTACATATCATGGTGACTTTCGATAATATAGTATCGACCAATTGGGTCTTAGGATTTAAAACATAAGCGCCAAAACACGTAATTTCGGGAGTTCTTCGGTTAACTTCACGACCTAAATGATGTTCGGTAATAATATCGATGGCAAAGGTGTTTTGGCGAACTTCGATGTTGGGGTGGTTAAATATTTTTTCGAGTAGGGTTTTCTCAATTTCGTTGCCAGTGCTGTCTTTATGGTGCAACACACGATATTCGGAGTGACCTCCTTCTTTAGCTAAATCGTAGCGTCCCGATTTGGTTTTATCGAAGCGGGCACCCCATTTTATCAGTTCTTTAATGCGTTGGGTCGATTCGGTGATGGTGAGTCTTACGATGTTTTCGTTGCAGAGATGGTCGCCAGCAATGATGGTGTCTCTGATGTGCTTTTCGTGGGTGTCGGGAGTGTACATAACAGCAGCAATGCCGCCCTGGGCGTAGCGTGTGGAGCTTTCTTGGGCGCTGGCTTTTGTGACAATGCAAACCTTGCCATGAGAAGCTACTTTAAGGGCGTAACTTAAACCCGCAATACCCGATCCAATTATCAGAAAATCATATTTCGAACGCATCTCAACTTATTTTTTGCAAAGGTAGAATAAATTGAGTTATGTTAGGGGTTTAGGGGTTTAGATGTTTAGTCTTTTAGGAAGAAAAGACCCAAGCCCCAAATTTCAAATTCCAAGTCCCAAGGGGGCATTTAGGCTATTAGTCTTTTAGTTTTTTGGAATTTTGTTTGATTGGAAAACCTACCAGGTTTTTAAAACCTGTTAGGTTTTGTTACGAATTATGGCCTTAGTGAATAAATTTGGACTTCTTGATTAATAGACTTTTTGGCAAGCCCCAAACTTCAAATTCCAAGACTTTAGGGGGTAAACCGCCAATTTGAAACGTCATTGCGAGGAACTTCACTGCCTAATAGGCAGGGAAGGACAAAGCAATCTCAAGGCCCAAAAGCTGATTATACGTTTTGAAGGGAAAAATAGAACGTTGATTCAAGAAACGCTGATTAATTTGATAGCAGAAAGGGAAATTATACAATTATATAATTTGGTGAATTGGTGATTTGAAAAGGGGAGAACACAATGGGAAAAGGGGAGTATGGGTAGCTTTATAGTTCTGGTTTAATAGGGGGAAGGAATATAACAAAATTAAATTCATAAATTATAATATCAACAATATCAGGTTATAAGCATTCCATCTCAAGCTTCGGATGCTCTATCTCAAGCTTCGGATGCTTCATCTCAAGCTTCGGATGCTCCATCTCAAGCTTCGGATGCTTCATCTCAAGCTTCGGATGCTCCATCTCAAGCTTCGGATGCTTCATCTCAAGCTTCGGATGCTTCATCTCAAGCTTCGGATGCTCCATCACAAGCTTCGGATGCTTTATCTCAAGCTTCGGATGCTTTATCTCAAGCTTCGGATGCTTTATCTCAAGCTTCGGATGCTTCATCTCAAATCGCATGAAGTTCATTTCAGGCTAAAAATATTTCGGAATTAACCTTTAAATGATATAATTCTATCATGATATAATTGTATAATTTTACTCTCCTCCTAAAAGCCTAAACAGCTTTTTGGTTTTAAGATTGCTTCGTTCTTCTCTGCTTGTTGGGCAGTGAAGTTCCTCGCAATGACGTTTCAAATTAGCGGCTCCCCCCCTTGGGACTTGGAATTTGAAATTTGGGTCTTTGGTCTTTTCCTTCCTAAAAGCCTAAATGTGTAAACGCCTAAAAGTCTACTAGTCTTGACACTTCCAAGCTCAGGCGAAGAAGTCGCAACAGCCTAAAGCAGATAAAAACAATTTAGGCTATAGTTTATGCTGAAAAGAGTATTTTTGCGAGTAATTAAAATTCGAAAAATGAAAAAAACTATTCTATTAATTGCTTTATTAATAAGCAGCTTATTCGCCTCTAAACTGTATGCTAACGTAAAACTCCCTTCCATACTAAGCAACAATATGGTGCTTCAGCAAAATGCTACTATAAAACTATGGGGTTGGGCCGATAAGGGTGAGATTATAAGTATAAAAGTAGGTTGGCTTAAGGATATAATGAAAACGGTAGCTAACGATGAAGGTAAATGGATGCTAACATTGAAAACCACCGAGGCAGGAGGTCCATACAGCATAGATATTGAGGGGAACAATAAGATTACACTTCACAATGTGTTATTAGGAGAAGTGTGGATATGCTCAGGGCAGTCGAATATGGAGTTGCAGCTTAAGGTAATGAATGAATGGGAAGAATTGAAAAGTGGATTAAACGATTTGCTAAAAGAGGGCTACAACATAAGGTTATGTCAAATCGAAAGGGATATTTCAAAACAACCCAATGACGATTGCCATGCCAGCTGGTTAGAAACTGATACTTCAGGCCTTAAGGAATTTAGCGCTGTGGCTTGGTACTATGGCTTGGAATTAGCCCGAAAACTTAAGGTTCCCATTGCCCTAATTTCGTCAAACTGGGGAGGTACACCAGCTGAAGCCTGGACAGAAAGCTCTTTCCTTTCGAAGGATAAAGATTTATCCTATTATCTTTCGAAAATTACAGACGATGCACTGAGTCCTTCATCGCCATCTTCATTATACAATGCCATGATATATCCTCTTATTAACTATACGATAAAGGGCGCAATATGGTATCAGGGTGAGGCTAACATTAATGATGCTGATACTTATACACAACTTTTTCCTGCCATGATAAAGAGTTGGCGTAAGTCATGGAATATTGGAGATTTCCCCTTCTATTATGTTCAGATTGCACCCTTTAATTATGAAAACGGGAATGGGGTCTCGGCTTATCTTCGCGAAGCACAGTTTAAAACCCTGAGTCTTGTCAATACAGGAATGGCTGTTACTATGGACATAGGTGATGCTAAAAACATACATCCGAAAAATAAACAAGATGTAGGGAAACGACTTTCGCTTTGGGCTTTAAATAAGACCTATCAGCAGAAAGATGTTCAGGTTTATTCGGGTCCTTTATATAAGAAAATGACTATTGAGGGAAATAAGATTCGATTGTATTTTGATTATGCTCAATCGGGTCTGATGGCAAAGAATACATTAACAGGCTTTACCCTGTCTGCTGATAATGTGAATTTTATTCCTGCAGAAGCTTTTATCGAAGGTCAAACGCTGATTGTTTCTGCAAATGCAATTGATAAACCTTTGGCAGTAAGATATGCTTTCACTGACACAACTTCAGGGACTTTATTTAATAAAGAAGGACTGCCTGCCTCTTCTTTTCGCACCGATCACCAAATATTCTTCAGCCGTGTGGCATCAATAAAATTCACAACAGATAAAACCTCAGGAAACTTATATGCACTTATCTCAGGCAATGATGCCAACACACAAATGCATTTTACAGTTGACGGCAGCGAGCCAAACATCAATTCACCACTTTATAAAGATAAAATTCTTTTGCAGGAAAGCATGAGCATTAAAGCGAGAATATTCAATGGCAAACTTCCTTCATTATATGCAGCTACTGCAAATTTCCACCACCACAAGGGATGGAAGTCAAAGGTGGAATATAATACGAACTATTCAGCCTTATATAAAGGGACCACTCTCACCGATGGGATTAGAGGCACTACAGATTTCAGAGATGGCTTATGGCAAGGTTTCTTGGGTGACGATGTTGTTACAATAGTTGATTTGGGCAGTTTACAGCCTATTAATACAGTAAGCATCAGCTTTCTTCAAGACATAGGTTCATGGATATTTGCACCCCTTTATGTGGATGTTTATATTGCAGAGAATAAAGATGAGTTCTCTTTTTATAATTCAATAAATAACGATACCGATTTAAATAAAGAAGGAGCTTTTATAAAAGAGATTGGTATCGGAATGAAAAAATCCAATGCAAGATATATTAAGATAGTTGCTAAAAACATAGGACTTTGCCCTGCATGGCATATTGGATATAAAAATAAAGCATGGGTTTTTATTGATGAAATTGAAGTTGATTGAAGTATATAAAAGATAGAAATTGCCTTAGTTTTAACATAAAAAGAAGCACTCCGAAAAATAAGGCTTTTACCCTCACAGATTTTTCCTTACTTTTGCAAAGAAATTTAACGCTTTGTAATGGAAAAACTAATTAGATATAGTGTAAAGAAATTGCTTGAAGCATCTTCAAGTCAACTTGTAGGAACTGAAATAAATATTAAAGGTTGGGTGAGAACCCGCCGTGGGAATAATACGCTTGCTTTTATTGCTGTGAACGATGGTTCAATTGTTCATAGTATTCAGGTGGTTGCCGAACTCGAAAACTTCGACGAATCCACCATTAAGTTAGTTACCACAGGTAGTTGCATCAGTGTGAACGGAATTTTGGTTGAATCACCCGGGAAGGAACAGTCAGTAGAAATTCAAGCCCGCCACATCGAAGTGTACGGGACAGCCGATGCCGAAACTTTTCCTTTACAAAAGAAAGGGCATACATTGGAGTTTCTTCGCGAAATAGCCCATCTTCGTCCACGAACCAATACCTTCGGTTCTGTTTTAAGAATAAGACACTCATTGGCATTTGCTATACATAAGTTTTTTAATGATAAAGACTTTTTTTATCTCCATTCACCCATCATAACAGGATCAGATGCTGAAGGAGCAGGAGCAATGTTCAGAGTCACCACTCTTGATCCTCATAATCCACCTATGAATGCTGAAGGGAAAATTGATTTCACTCAGGATTTCTTTGGAAAAGAAACGAATCTGACTGTTTCAGGGCAACTCGAAGGTGAGCTAGGTGCATTAGCTCTATCGAATATTTATACTTTTGGACCTACCTTTAGGGCCGAGAATTCAAATACTCCACGCCACCTTGCCGAATTCTGGATGATAGAACCCGAAATGGCGTTTTATGAAATTCAGGATAATATGGATTTAGCAGAAGAATGCTTGAAATATATCATTCGCTATGCACTTGATCATAATTTTGCTGATTTAGAATTCCTCAATAAAATGTATGATAAGGAATTGATTGAACGTCTTCAGTCAGTTATTGAAGTTGATTTTATAAGATTGACTTATACCGAAGCTGTCGAAATACTAATTAAATCGGGCCAAAAATTTGAATTTAAAGTAGAATGGGGCATCGATTTACAATCGGAGCACGAACGCTATTTAGTAGAAAAACACTTTGGGAAACCCGTTATCCTTACTGATTATCCAAGAGACATTAAGGCGTTTTACATGAAACAAAACGACGATGGCAAAACCGTTAGAGCTATGGATATATTATTCCCTAAAATTGGGGAAATCATTGGTGGCTCGCAACGTGAAGAAAATTATGACAAGCTTCTTAATCGAATACACGAAATGGGCATACCCGAAAAAGATGTTTGGTGGTATTTAGATACTCGTCGTTATGGAACTGCCCCTCACAGTGGCTTTGGATTAGGTTTCGAACGCTTGGTTTTATTTGTTACAGGGATGGCTAATATACGCGATGTGATTCCTTTTCCCCGCACCCCAAATAATGCTGAATTTTAATTCGTAAATTCCAATAATTAATGTTACGTCAGCAACTTCAACAAAAACTTCTTCAAAAACTGTCACCACAACAGATATTGTTGATGAAGCTATTGCAAATTCCTGCAGTTTCTCTGGAACAAAGAATAAAGGAAGAACTTGAGGAAAACCCAGCGCTTGAAGATGAGGCTGACCCCGATCAGGACTTTTCTGATGATGAAATTGAGACTTTCGAAGAGGATAATAATTCGGAAGCTGAATTAGTTGAAACCGATCAAAATGATGACTTTGACATTAGTGAATACATAGACGATGATGATACTCCCACTTATAAGCTTTCAATAAATAATTCATCAGAAGACGACGAATACAGCTCGCAAAACCTATATGTTTCTGGGAAAAGTTTTCAGGAAACACTAATTGAACAGTTAGGCACCTACGAATTAAACGACATGCAATATCTGATAGGTTTAAATCTAATCGGCAATATTGATGATTCGGGTTATCTGCAACGCGAACTAAGTGCAATTGTTGACGATTTGGCATTTACTCAAAATATTGATACTCAAGAAGAGGAATTAATATTCGTACTAAAAATTATTCAGGAATTCGACCCATCTGGAGTGGGAGCTCGCAACCTTCAAGAGTGTTTATTACTTCAGCTCAATCGTCTAGAAATTCAAAACCCCGATGTTGAACTTGCCAAAGAAATACTTCGTTCTCATTTCTCGGAATTTTCACGAAAACATTTTGATAAAATTACGGCCCAGCTTCTCATTAGTGATACTGATTTAAAAAGGGCAATGGAATACATCCTCAAGTTGAATCCTAAGCCTGGAAATTCTTTAAGTGATACTTCAAGAACCAATCAATATATTATTCCTGATTTTGTGATTACTTATAATGAAGGTATGCTTGAGCTTAGTTTGACTTCAAAGAACATACCCGAACTTAGAGTCAACCGAACTTATAATGAAATGCTTGAGAATTATTCTGCGAGTAAAGATAAAAAGTCGAAAAAGGATACTATTCTTTTTGTTAAGCAAAAAATAGATTCAGCAAGATGGTTTATTGATGCCATAAAACAACGTCAAAATACACTTTTACTCACAATGACTGCTATAATGGAATATCAGGAAGAATATTTCCTAACAGGGGATGATACTTGCCTTAAACCTATGATACTTAAAGATATTGCTGATATTGTACGACTCGATATTTCTACTATATCTCGTGTGGCTAATAGCAAATATGTGCAATGTCCATTTGGTATCTTCCCTTTGAAAAGTTTTTTCTCCGAATCCATGCAAACCGATTCGGGAGAGGAGGTTTCCACTCGAGAAGTAAAAAAGATACTTGCCGATTGCATTGAAAATGAAAACAAGCTAAAACCACTAACCGACGATCATCTGGGAATAATTTTGAAAGATAAGGGTTATAATATTGCCCGCCGAACTGTGGCTAAGTATCGGGAACAATTGGGCATTCCGGTTGCACGTTTAAGAAGGGAATTATAAAAAACCATGAACATTCTTGCGAAAATCATTTCCTATCTCTTTCATCCATTATTTGTTCCACTGTATGCGGTTTTACTCTTCTTTCAACTGAACGCTTATACGTTGCTAAACTATCCTTGGTCGCTTAAGATTATTGTGATTTTGATTGTTTTTATTACTACTATATTAGTGCCTTTTTTACTCACATATTTGTTCTACCGTAAAAAATATCTTGTTTCATTTGAAATGCATAATAAAGAAGAAAGAAATCTTCCCTTTATTGTTACAAGCATTTTTTATTTTATCACCTACAATATGTTTAACCAATTGAAGTTACCATCAATATTTCAATTGTTTATGTTAGGTGGGTGTATTTTGACTGTAGTCTTGTTATTTATTAATTATAAGTGGAAGATTAGTGTACATTTGGCAGGTATTGGAACACTTGTGGGTGCCTTTATAGCTATTTCATTACTTTATTCTATTGAAATTCCCTTCCTAATTCATGTATTAATTATTGTTTCTGGGTTGATAGGATTTGCCCGACTCCAATTAAATTCTCATACCCCTTTGCAAATATATACAGGCTTTTTACTAGGGGCAGGAGGAATGTTTTTAATGCTGTTTTTATTAGCTTAAAATAAAAAAAACCTAACAAGGTTTATGCCTGTTAGGTTCAATATATTCAACTTCCGGAAAAGAATTCCACAAAGTGATTAAAAAGGAATTACAGTTATTCCAACTGAAATAGGGTACATTTGGGGCCCAACATCTTTTTTGAAAATACTATTTAGAGAATAAGAAGCATTTAGAATTGCCCATTTATAACCTATTCGAGCAGTTAATGCATAGCTCATAGGTTCGATGTTAGCTATTTTCTTTTCTTTGACTAAAACGCTGCCTTCGCCATCGCTCAAATCGGTTCCTTTATATTTGGTATGTACATCCATCGTAAATCCAAACTTGAAGCCAACTGCTATGCGAAACTTTGATGAAGTTTTAAAACGAAATTCAACAGGAATATCAAAATAGGTAAGCGATAGCTTATTTATTTTGTAGCTTATGCTTGTTGGAGTGAATTGACTTATTTTGCCAGTAGTATCAAGACCCAAAATTCCATCGGAATAGAAATTATGGGAACTTATACCTAAGCCAAAGGCGAAACTAAAATTCCCTTGTCCCATACGGATATTATACATGCCTGCGGCACTAACTCCTTGATTTATTCCTCTGGCAGCAATGCTATCGGGAACTTTTTGCCAAATATCAGTATTAAGACTAATAACTAAAGCATCCGAAGAAGTTTTATTCTTCCCTTTTCCTATTTTGATATTCTTTTCAGGAGTAGGGTTGGTTTGTGAGTTTGCCTGAAATACACAAAATATCAGGGCTAACATAATGATTTTTTTCATAGTTTTTATTTTAGGCAACAAAGTTACAATAATTGTTCCAAACTTAAATGAAATGACAAAAAGGACTACAATTTGATTTCATCACCCTTTTTATTAAACATCCTATATTCCAATAATTGGTAGGATGAATCGGGAGTAATGCTAATCCATTTTTTAAATTTGAAATACCATTTTATCTTTTGTGAGTATATACCCTTAGTGAAAAAAGCATAAATGAAAGGATGAACTATCAATTTTAGCCAGGGTTCATTTTGTTCTTGAAGAAGATATTGAATATCGTTTTCGATTTGATCGGTAATTATAATACTGGGTTTTATCTCGCCTGAGCCTTCACACACAGGGCATTTTTCCAATATCTGAACATTCATTTCGGGGCGCACTCTTTGGCGGGTAATTTGGACTAATCCAAACTTGCTGGGAGGCAAAATAGTGTGCTTTGAATGGTCTTTTGCCATTTCTTCGGTAAGTTTATCGAATATCTTACGTCGGTTGGCTCCTAAATGCATATCAATGAAATCTATCACAATTATGCCTCCCATATCGCGTAGTCGCAATTGACGAGCAATTTCTGTAGCTGATTCGAGGTTTACATTCAGGGCGTTTTCTTCTTGGTTTTGTTGTGAATTTACATGATGTCCGCTGTTCACATCAATCACGTGCATGGCTTCGGTATGTTCTATTATAATATAGATTCCGCTTTTTACAGTGATAGTTTTTCCGAAGGAAGATTTAATTTGTTTGTCGATTGAAAAATGCTCGAAAATCGGAGCTTTCCCCTTATACAATTTAACGATATCGAGTTTATCGGGAGCAATGGTTTTGGTGTAGTTTCTGATTTCATCGTAAATAACGGCATCATTAGTGCAAATGCTGTTGAAAGATGGGTTCATGAAATCGCGAAGCAGAGCGGTTGTTTTATCTATTTCGCTTACCAGTTTCACCGGTGGTTTTGCTTCGAGCAGTCTTTCGCTAAGGAGATTCCATTTTTCGACCAATCCGTTTAAGTCAGCATCGAGTTCGGCTACCTTTTTGTTTTCGGCAACGGTTCTGATAATAACTCCAAAGTTCTTGGGTTTAATGCTACTTATTAATCGTTTGAGGCGATTGCGCTCTTCGTTACTTTTTATTTTTTGTGATACTGATATACGGTCAGAAAATGGCATCAGCACTAAGTAGCGACCAGCAAAAGATATTTCGCTAGTAACACGTGGCCCTTTAGTTGATATGGGTTCTTTTGCTATTTGAACGAGTATGCTTTGGTTGGTTGCAATTACGTTGGTAATTTTCCCTGATTTTTCTATTTCCTCGTTTAAGGTGAAAGACTCAAGGCGAGGTTCTTTTGAGGGGATTGCTTGTACTTCTTTAATAAATCGAATAAGGGAAGTAACGCGGGGGCCTAAATCTAGATAATGAAGAAAGGCGTCTTTTTCGTAGCCCACATCAATAAATGCTGCGTTTAGCCCAGGCATTATCTTACGAACTTTACCAAGATACACATCACCCACCAAGTGATTGCTCGATCTTTTCTCTTTATGAAGTTCAACTAATTGTTTATCTTCGAGAAGAGCGATGCTTACTTCGTTTAAATTTGAATCTATATATAGTTCTTTATTCACTTTTCAAAATAGTATTTGGTAGTTTGCATAGCAAATATTCACTCAATAATCGAAGTCTGATGATAACATCTAAATGTTTATAATCAACAAATTAATCATCAATAAGAGTAATGATGATTAATGTTTGACTTTAAAGCAGACATTAATTATAGGCTAAATATTATGGTAAGATAGCTGAAATGTCAATTCACAAACAATCATTCACAGAAAGGAAAATCAATTTTAATCTTTTATGATTTTAGAAAATAAAATAAGTTACATAACATTAATAAAGGTTATGTAACTTAAATTTAAAACTAAAAAAGAGTAGAATTATTTCTTTTTATGTCTGTTCTTACGCAAATGTTTTTTGCGCTTGTGAGTAGCCATTTTATGTCTTTTTCTTTTTTTTCCGCTGGGCATGGCTTAAATTTTAAGGGTGTATTATTTCACTTTTGTTTTAACTGCCATTACAAATGTTTTAGCAGGTTTAAAGGCTGGGATGTTGTGTGCTGGAATAACGATAGTAGTGTTTTTTGAAATGTTTCTACCTGTTTTTTCTGCTCTTTTTTTCACGATAAAGCTTCCAAATCCACGAAGATAAACGTTATCTCCTTTGTTTAATGAGCCTTTTACTGAATTCATAAAAGCTTCTAAGGTTGCTTGTACAGTTACTTTTTCGATTCCTGTTTTGTTGGAAATGTCTGTTACGATTTCTGCTTTTGTCATATCTGTTTGGTTTTATATAATTTACAATCTAATTTCTTGTCCGTTTTGGGGTTGCAAATATACATGTTTTTCTTATAAAAAAACTTTTTGACACAATTTATGTAAATTATTTTAGAGGTTAGGTGTTAGGTGTTAGGACTTAGAGGGCTTTAAACCCTTTGATATTGCTCATTATGGCTTTATTTCCCTTTTAACCAGAACTCATAAAAAGATTTAAGAACAAGCATTTATGCTTACTTAAGATAAGCCGAAAAAGCATTTATATATAATGACAGCAAGTAAATTTGCATTAAGTTTTATTTGATTAAGCAAAATTAATTTGTGCAAAGACTTGTTTTGCAAGAAACGAAATCGACATTAGGTATTGAGTTCAAATATTTATTTTGTCCTGTATATGATCTTGTTGGCGTTTTAATATTAAAAGATTTCCTTGCCTCCAATTCACAGCTGAATATCAGTAATTTTTTATCGGGGATGTATTTGCTAGAACTCAGCAATAGTTCAGAAGGAATGGTGAATAAGTTTATGAAAAACTAATTGGTTTTAGTAATTCATTGAAAAAAAACACCAAATTCAAAGCAATCTATCATTTTAATAATCTAGGCAGATTCAACTCGCAAATGCAATATTTCATGCCACTAAATTAATAAATACTTGAATTGGTGCTGTGAACTTAAGTTATTTTCTTGGTCTAATATCTATTTTTTCTTGTCTTCCCTGTATAAACCTATTATTGCAATA